>JAFGTS010000041.1 GCA_016933965.1 Deltaproteobacteria bacterium
GTGAGGGTCCTTCCCGGCCCGGCATGCCAGATCACGATGCCGGCCACGTCCCTGCCTTATAACAATGCTATGAATACACGATATGGAAACACTCCTGTCGGAACACTTCATCAATCAACACCCCGGCGCATCAGGGCACACAGAGCCGCTTTCATTATTTCCGGGTACCTGATTGTTCTGTACGAAAAATGACGGCATGAACACTGCTCCCCCCCACGAAGAGAAACAAAACACCTTCTTTTTCAGCCTCATACACAACCTCAACTGATCACTCAACTACCGCCGCAACAGGCTCCACGACTTAAAGATGAACACGAATCCACAACACAGCTCACAAAGCGTTAAGATGCTGAAATCACTGCCTATTAAAGAATGTGCCTTTAAGGATAAGCTCAGCGGTAAAAAAAGTCAAGAAAAAACTTATATTTTTAAGAAGTTGCCTAATACACGATATTGCATTTTCAGTGCGCTGAAAAATGTTCAACATGGAAAATGAAATTCTTTCAATTCCCCGTTTTTAAGGTTTCTTTCGCCCCATGGATGGTAGCACATGTCACCCTGGTATCACCCTCAAGTATCAGGTAAAAACTAATAGGGGGAAAAGGATTATGGGATTGCGGATCACGGATTATTGGTTTAGGGTATTCCGGTGAGATCGCCGCGCCGCTTCGCGGCTCGCGATGACGTCAAAGCGGATGTGGTTCGCTCATTCATCGGCGTTTTTCATCTCCCTTAAATCTCCCCCAACCCCTCTTCGTCAAAGAGGGGGGTTAAAACGGGCATTTTGTCGCGCCCTGAAAAGCACCCGACAAATCGGGCAACAACGAAAAAACGAATTGTGATCCGCAATTGCAATCGGACGTCCTTGTCATAAAGCCTCTTTTCCGATACAGTAAGCTGCCTTTACGTAACAGGGCCGAAGGCGGTCCCGGAGATCCCGGGCGCGGAACGAGGAAATATGAGCGGTTCGAGGGAAACGATCAAGGAATATACGGTACTTTCGGTCCCGATCCTGGTCGGCGGCTATCTCTTTCTCAATCCCTTCCCCCACGTGACCGCCCTTCAGGAGATCTGTTTCTATCTTTCCATAGCTCTCACACTGGTACTGGCGGGGACACGGTCGCTGCGATTTTCCTTTGAAAGCCCGCTCACGGCAACCCTGGTTCTTTACGTGCTCTGGTCCTTCGCCAGCGTTTTCTGGGCACGGGACCGGATGAACGCCTTTCACGACTTTTACACCCACCTTATTACCTATATTATTCTTTACTACCTGCTGGTGAACGTCTTTACCGGCCGGCGGCGCGCGGCCATCCTGGTTTCCGTCATCGCCGTTTCGACGGCGACCTTCTCCCTCGGTGCCATCGTTTACTTCTACCAGGTCATGGGAAATCCCCTGCAGGCCCGGCTCTATCCGGACCCCCAGGTACAACCCAACATGATCGGCATTCTCGTCACCTTCGGGGCGATCCTTTCACTTCTCGCGTCATTCACCGCAAAGCGGGTCCCGGCCCGTGTCATCTGTATCATCTGTTTTCTGGCGAACCTCTCCGCCACGGCCCTTACCTACTCGCGGGGCGCCCTGGCCGCCCTCAGCCTGTCGCTGCTCCTCTTCTTTTCGACGAGCGTCCGGCGACTCCTGCTGGTCCTCCTGGCAGGGGCCCTCATCCTCGTTCTGATGGTCACCGTTTCCCCCGGTTTCAAGCACCGCCTGTCACCGGAGAGCATCAGCCGGGACGGCCGGGTCACGATCATCCTGACCGCCTGGGAGATCATTAAAGAGCACCCGCTCAGGGGGATCGGGTTCGACATGGAGGCATTCAAAGAGCAATGGCGCGAATACAACACACGGCTTCCCAAAAAATTTCAGATCCGCCCCTATTCCCACACTCATAATTTCATCCTCGATATTACGGTCCGGACGGGGCTTATCGGCCTGGCACTGTTCTTGGCCCTTCTCATCATCTGCGTGGCCCGACTGTGGAGGCTCGCCCGAAGTGGAACAGACCTCTTCGTCAGGCGCACGGCACTGGGCACCCTGTCCGCCCTGGCCGGCCTGCTCGTGGCGGGCATGACGGGAAACATCATGAACAATCACAAGAGCGCGATCCTGCTCTATGTCGTGTTCGCCCTCATGACGATACTCTGGAAACTCAACGAATCCCTCACCGCGGGCGGTGAAGGCACGGAGGGTCCTTCTCAGGCGGGAGAATAGCGGATATGCCGGTCGACTGATGATTCCTTCACGAACCCCTCGGCGACAAGCTCCACGAGGTGCACGAAGGTTTCGTTGAGGGCAAGGAACGAATCGAACTCGGAAAGCTCACCTTCGAAAATATCCTGTGCGATACCATACGTTGTTCTGGGCTCTCTGCGGAGCGCGTCAAGGATGAGGTCCTTGCGGACATGGTGGTGTTCCGTGATCTCATCGACCCGCTTCGCCAGATCGGGGAAAGGAATGCCGTGGGCCGGGCAGACCAGCGAGACGGGCAGGTCCCTCACCCGTGCGAGGGAATCGAGAAAAGCCTCCAGGGGATGGTATGAAGGATCAAACAGATCGGGGCCGATATTGGGCGTGATGTCGGGGAGCACGTGGTCGCCCGAAAGGAGCACGCCTTCGCCGGGAAAATAGTAGCACATGTGTCCCGGGGCATGGCCGGGCGTAAGGATCGCCGTGGCGGGCCGTCCGCCGATGACCGTTTCTCCGGGAATGACGATCTCGTCAACATCAAAGGGTGCCGTCACTTTCCTGAACATGCCGAAGATGCGCTGGATCATGGCGATCGTCTTTTCCGGAAGCCCGTGGCGTGACAGGAACTGTGTCGTCACTGCCACCATCCGGTCCTCTTCATCGCGGACCCTGATCAGGTGGGCGCTGTCTCTATCCGACATATGGATGACGGCACCCGACCGTTCTTTCAGAATGCCGGCGCAACTGCAGTGGTCCGCGTGAAAATGGGTCAGGTAGATGTGCCTGATGTCGGAGGATGAAAGACCGATCGACGCCAAGCAGGTGTCCAGAAGATTGATACTTTCCGGTATGTTGAGCCCCGTATCGAAGAGAACGGCGCCGTCCTCGCCGGCCAGCACGAAGACATTGACATGCTCGAGCCGGAAGGGCATGGGAAGGGTTATCATGTAAAGGTCCCGGGCTATCTCCCGCATGGGAAGCCCCGGTCCCTGCCGCGGGTTTTGTATCATTGGTACCGGTCTTTCCTCGTCACCGCCTGTTCGCGTGCTGAAGGGATATACTACAATGGAGGCTGTTTCAAGGAAAAACTGGAATACGGATTACGGATTACGGATTATGTGGATTATCGAAAAAAGGCCACCGGAACATCCGGCGGCCTTTTCACTGATCCGTAATCCGTTAATCCTGTTATCCCGTAATCCGTATTCCTCTAATCCGTAACCCCCTACCTAAACAGACTCCGCAGCCTCCGGTCCCGGGCGAGCGCCGGGTTCTCGGCGACCATAAGCCTCGCATCGATGACGCTGATGACCCCGTCGCCGTTCATGTCGCAGAGCGGATTTGCCGTGGCCGGCTGGTTCAGGAGCGAAAGCAGAATGGAGAGGTCGTCCCCGTCCACATCCCCGTCTCCATCAGCGTCACCAGGACCCGCGTCACAGGCATCGCCGATACCGTTATCGTTCGAATCCGCCTGGTTGGGGTTATATACATCAGGACAGTTGTCCTCACTATCAGCTACCCCGTCGCAATCGGTGTCCAGGTAATAGGCGGTCACCAGAACATCGTCGACCCACACATATTCATTAAGGTCGACCTTTCCGTAGATCCGCAAGCCGAAAGAACTGATGAAGTACCAGGAGGCATCGGCAAGGGCGATGGTATCGCTGTAATTAAGCCACTGGTCCGAGGAGGCGTTTCCGATCTCTTCTATCCCCTCACAGCCGTCATAGCAATAATAGACCCATAGGTCATCACTATCGTCAACTCCATGTATATAGTACTTAAAGGATATGTCGGCACGGTACGCACCGGTCAGGTCGATGGCATTCGATTGCAGCTGCACCCATGTCCCGTTACCATTATAAAAGGCGATTGGGTCCGATCCAAAGTAAGTGAAATTCCAATTCCCATGCGTTTGCCATTTGTCCCATGACATTGCATCAAAATCGTCCTCAAAGACATCGACGCCGGCGAGGCATTTACACCGGCAGTCCACACAGACCTTGTCATCACCGCAATCACCGTTGTTCGCGCATTCCGCTTCAGCCTTACGAGGATGGGTGCAGATACCGCCTTGACAGAGGTCATCCGTACAGGGATTGCCGTCGTCCGCGCAGGCCGTTCCATCCTCCCCGGGTGGATGGGTGCAGGTGCCATCTTGACAGAGGTCATCCGTGCAGGGATTGCCGTCGTCCGGGCAGTCGTCATCGTAACAGCACTCAACGACTATGGCATCCGTCAGCGTATAATAGTTGCTGTTATAAACACTACAATTGTCCTCTGAGTAAACAATAAAAGACACATCATAGGTACCCAGAGCATACGGCGCAGTAACGTTGAATGTTTCGGTAAAAGAAGTAGACGTGTTTGGATCTGAGTAGTGATCAGGTGTATTCACACACTGCCCGGGGCTGCCTTCAAAATTATATATCGTGGCCTTCCAATCACTGCTATCGCCTCCGAGACTGCTACACAATACTGTTATTCCCAACGTGATCTCCTGGCCGGGGCACACCGTTACACTGTTCCCGCCATTCACCGTTGCCCCGGTTATGGTTCTCCCTGCATGGCTTACACCGGGGGTCAGGACGAGGCCGATGACCAGGAAAGCCAGCACGACAAAGGCCGACGAACACCCTCTCCGTGAAAAAAACCCCACGAACATCTTTTGCATGATCTCCTCCTTTTGTATCTATCCTTGCACAACACTTTTCCTGTTCATGACCGCGCCTTTGCCCGGGAACCAGCGTCACTTCGGCGAAACATCCGCTTTCCTGTGATCTCCTTAGTCCGTCAACACCGTTGTAATGCTGAACTTCGTATAAAAAAACCACTACATACCGCCGGACGCCGCCAACACTTATTTTTTCAGTTATTTCGGTCATCTATACACCTTCTGTACGGCAAGTCAAGTGAAAAGATATGACTGGGATTGGAAATTTGGGAAAGGGGATTAACGGATTAACAAATTAACGGATTAACGGATTAACGGATTAACGGATTAACGGATTAGATAGGTTAGTGGGTTAGTGGTGTTCCGGTGAGATCGCCGCGCCGCTTCGCGGCTCAATGACATACTCGGGTTGTCATTCCCGCGCAGGCGGGAATCCAGGGTACTAAACCAACAAGGAGGGTAGCACAATGAGGTCATTCCCGCGCAGGCGGGAATCCAGGCCTTGTCGTGTATATACAAAAGACCCTGGATTCCGGATATCCGCTGACGCGGATTCCGGAATCACAAAGGGTAAAATCTCCCCCAACCCCTCTTTGTCAAAGAGGGGGGCAAGGACGATCATTTTTTGTCAAAGAAGGGAGTAAAAACGAGCATCTTTGCGAATGATGGGGAGCAAAGACGGGGATTACGGATTACGAGTCATGATTCCCGAATCCCGTTTTTCCGAACTCAGGCACTCAATTATTATTTCTTGACAAAAAAACCCAAGTATGATGAAAGAACTTCCTTTGTATAATCCAAACGGGGTCAGGACATGAAGAAAAACATCACAACCGTAAGCAATATCAAGCGAAAGAGGACCCACGGTTTTCGTGCCAGGATGGCCACCAGGGCCGGGAGACAGGTGCTCAGCAGACGACGGGCAAAGGGAAGAAAACGTCTTACCGTGTAACTGACAGGGCCTGCTGCAAAACGCGCGCCCGCCGGTATATGTGCGCAATGGCTGGGCAATCACTGGAAAAGAACGAGAAGGTACGAAAAAGGAAGGATTACCAGGAGGCATACGACAAGGGGGTCAGATACAGGTCGGAAAACTTCATCGTCCTCGTAAAGGTAAATCCGACGGGAGCTAAGAGGCTGGGAATAACGGTCAGCAAAAAGGTGGGGAAAAAAGCCGTTATACGAAACAGGATTAAGCGTCTGATTCGAGAGTTTTTCAGATTGAACAAAGACAGGTTCCCTGATTCTAAAGATATAGTCATCATCGCCAGGAATGATATATCTTCCTTTACCTATCAGGACGTATGTGTCGAGTTTGAGAAACTCTTCGAAAAAACGTAGAACACATGCGGATTCTGGAAAAAATACTGTTATATTGCATACGTGCCTACCAGGTGGTGCTGTCCCCCTGTTTGCCTCAAAGTTGCCGTTTCTATCCGACCTGCTCCGAGTATGCCGTCATGGCCATCAGGCGTTACGGGCCCCTGAAAGGGTCACTGTACGGCCTGTGGCGGATACTGCGGTGCAATCCCTTTAATCCCGGCGGTTATGACCCCCTGCAGTAAATACCGATGAACCACTGGAGGCTCCCTCAATGGAAAGCAGGACGCTCCTCGCTATAGTGCTTTCGCTTATCATCCTGATAGGGTACCAGTACTTTTTTCTCAAACCGCAGCCGCGCGACCAGCAGCCGACGCCGCAGCAGCAGGAAGAAGAGCGGCAGGAGACCGTCACCGGTGAAGGTACTGTGACGGCCGCGGAAGAAACGGTAACCCCGGCGTTAATCAAAAAACCTATTCAGATCACGGAAGACACGACCTCTCAGGGCGCCGACGTGACCGTCCGGACGCCTCTCTACACGGCCGTTTTCAATACGAAGGGGGCGGGGCTCACCTCCTTCAGGCTGAACGATTACCGAAGCACGGTGAATGCCGATTCGGAACCGATAGAGATCGTGGACGTGCGCACAAACATGACGCTGCCCCTGTCGGTCACGTTTCCGGAATCGAGCATCACCGTCCCCGCAGAGGTGATCTATGAGACCGATGAATCCGTCGTTGACCTGACTCGATCGGAAACTCCCCGTGACCTCATCTTCTCCTGGACCTATCCAGGTGAGGTGGAGATCCACAAGGCCTACACCTTTCATCCCGATCGATATGCCTTCGAACTGGAGGTGAGGATACTCAACCTGTCCGGAGAAACCCTGAAAGAGAACGCCCTCCTGAGCTGGACCCGTTATTACGATCCCGAGGTCAAGCAGGACCGGTACAGTCATGAGGGACCCGTCGGATACGTACAGGATGATTTCATATCACGGAAACTGAACAAGCTCGACGAGGCCGAATTCCTGGGGCCCGGCGTTTCCTGGGGCGGATACGAAGATAAGTATTTCATCGCCGCCCTGATCTCCGAGCAGCCGTCCCTGACCAGTCTCGTGATAGCAAAAAACGGGGAAAGTATGATCTCCACAGGCCTGGAAGGACCCCGCAACATCGTCCCGCCGGGGCAATCGGCATCATACCGCTATACCCTGTACGTGGGTCCGAAGGAGTACGACCTCCTCAAGGCACAGGGCGTGGGTCTCGAGGATTCCATCAATTTCGGGTCCTGGATAAAATGGCTGGCCCTTCCGCTCCTGAAAGTACTGAACTTCATCTATGATTACGTTCACAACTACGGCGTTGCCATCATCATCCTTACCATACTGATAAAGCTCATCTTCTGGCCCCTGGGGAACATGAGCTACAAATCCATGAAGGAGATGCAGAAGCTGCAGCCGAAGATCAAGGAACTCCAGGAGAAGTTCAAGGAGGACAAGGCGAAGCTCCAGCAGGCGACCATGGAGATGTACAAAAGCCACAAGGTAAACCCCATGGGCGGATGCCTTCCCATCTTCATCCAGATACCCGTCTTTTTCGGGCTGTACCGGGCCCTTCTGTACGCCATCGAACTGCGGCACGCCCCCTTCTACTTCTGGATACAGGACCTGTCCGCAAAGGACCCCTATTACGTCACGCCCATCATCATGGGCGCCACTATGTTCCTCCAGCAGAAAATGAGCCCGGCACCCGGCGGAAACGAGATGCAGCAGAAAATGATGATGTGGCTGCCGGTGATCTTTACCTTTCTCTTTCTCAACTTTCCATCCGGTCTCGTCATATACTGGCTCTTCAACAACATTCTCAGCATCGGCCAGCAGTATTACATCAACTCGATAAAATCATAGCGTCAAGAGGTAACAGCAATGAAGGAAGCACGAGAATTTGAAGGAAAAACGATCGATGAGGCGATCGATACGGCCTGCAGGGAGCTTCAGGTGCTGCGGGAAAAATTGAATATAGAGATCCTGTCCGAGGGGACCCAGGGTCTGTTCGGGCTCGTGGGGGCGAAAAAGGCGCGTATCAGAGCAAGCCTCATATCCCTCGACTTCGACACGGCCGAGATGAGCATGACCGCTGAACCCCCGTCACGGCCGGAACCGGCACCGGTCGAGAAGAAACAGGCACCCGACGAGAAGAAACAGACATCTGTCGAGAAGAAACCGGCACCCGGCGCGGATGAACAGGCGGGCAATGCTGAGCTTGAAGCTCAGGCGCGGGAACTTCTGCAGGGGATGCTGGAGAAGATGGGATTCGATTTCCCCGTGAGCGCCAGGAACACAGAAGAATACCTGCTTCTCTCGATCGAGGGAGACGGCAGCGGTATTCTCATCGGGCGGGGAGGACAGACCCTTGACGCGATGCAGTACGTCCTCAACAAGGCGCTCGTCAGGAACGGCCGCGAGGGAAAACGGATCGTCCTCGACACGGAGAACTACCGGGAGAAAAAAGAGAAGAACCTGATCGCGCTGGCGGAAAAACTCGGTGAAAAGGTCAAGAAAACGCGAAAGCCCATTACATTGAATCCCATGAACGCCCATGACCGGCGAGTCGTTCACCTGGCATTGCAGAATATCCGCGGGCTCGTGACGAAAAGCCGCGGCGACGGCGCCATGAAAAAAGTGGTTATTATCCCGAGCAGAAAGAAATAAGACGGCCTCAAAAATAAAATCCGTCGGCGAACACAGAGTGATATGAGCCTGGCGCGGGAACAGACGATAGCGGCGGTCGCGACCCCTCCCGGAACGGGGGGGATCGCTATAATCCGCGTCAGCGGCCCCGGCGTCGAGGCCATCGCCCGAAAACTCTTCCGTCCGAGACGCCCCCGGAGAACATTCCGGAACCATCACCTCTACAACGGCACCATCGTATCCCCGGCAACGGGGGGCGCGATCGACGAGGTGCTGATCAGCATCATGCGCAAACCCCACTCCTACACGGGTGAGGATGTGCTGGAAATCCACTGCCACGGCGGCCCCTTCATCGTCGGCGCCGTTCTTGAGGAAGTGTTCCGGGCCGGTGCCCGGCCGGCGGAACCGGGTGAATTCACCCGAAGGGCCTTTCTGAACGACCGGCTCGACCTCGCCCAGGCGGAAGCGGTGGGAGACCTCATCGCGGCCCGGACCGACCAGGGGCGGGAACTGGCGCTTCGCCACCTGTCGGGCGCCTTGTCCGATATGGTCGTCCGCCTGAAAGCCACCCTGGTCGATGTGCTGGTCCATCTCGAAACGACCATCGATTTCGCGGAGGAAGAGGGGCACCTGCCGCCCATGGATGAACATACCATCCGGCTTTGTGCCATGATCGATGAGATCGACACCGTTCTGGCGACCTGGCGCGAAGGAAAGGTCCACCGGACCGGTCTCGCTGCGGTCATCGCGGGCAAACCCAATGTGGGAAAATCAAGCCTGCTCAACAGGTTCGTCGGAAAGCGGCGGGCCATCGTCACGGAAATACCCGGAACAACAAGGGATTTCATCGAGGAAACGGTCTTCGTCGAAGGGATAGCGGTGCGCTTCATCGACACGGCGGGCATCCGCGACAGTGATGAAGAGATCGAACGGGAAGGCATGCGGTTCGTCTGGGAAAAAGTGTCCGATGCCGACCTCGTGCTCGTCCTTTTCGACGGAAGTATTCCTCTCGACCATGAAGACATTGAGATCATTAAAAGAATAGGTGACCGCCCCGTTCTGGCCGTCATCAACAAATCGGACCTGCCGGCGGCCTTCACGGACGGGCAGGTGCGAGACATCCTTCAAGATACCGAACCGCTTCGCATATCGGCAAAATACGGCGAGGGCATGGACCGTCTGAAAAAGCGCATCCGGGAAGCGGCGATCGGTCATCAACACAGTGTTTCAATAGACCTGATCCTGGGAAACCTCCGGCACAAGCTGGCACTTGAACGGACCAGGGCACTCGTCGAGAATGCCCTGCGGGGCATCGAAGAAGGCCTTTCACCGGAACTGCCCGCCCTCGACGTTCGGGAAGCGCTTGACGCCCTGGGCGAGATCGTGGGAGAAACGACGACGGAGGAGGTCCTGGACCGGATATTTTCGACGTTTTGTATAGGGAAGTAAATAAAGGGGCAAAGCGACAAAGTGGCATAGTGGCATAGTGAAAAACACAAAAGATGAAATATTAGATCCCCGAATCCCGTTTTTCCCTTTGTCGCTCTGTCGCTTTGCCCCTTTGCCCCTGATAAAAAGAAACGGAGTCCCCAATGGAACGCTACATTCACGAACCGATTGAAGAGGAAGTACGAACGATCTCCGGAGGATACCGGTACGTCAAGGAGGAGGTCCTTCCTTACCGGGATCGTGATATTCTCTGCCTCGTCGGCGTCGGTCACGTCGACAACTCATGCTGCGGCGTGGGCGGGTGCATTTTTATACGCATACCGGGCTACATCCTGTCATGGAAAGAAACGACGGCCGACGGGAACCCCGTCAGCACCGTCGAGCCCATTGTCGAAGAGGCCGAACAGCGCGATATCGAAAAGATACTTCAAGCCACCTATCCCGCTGCCCAGGTGTATTTCTCGATGGAACGCTATTAAATCCATAAACACCGGCGTGCTCGGGTTTGAATCATCCTTTCGCGCAGAGGGGTATAGAGGCGAAGCCATCACACGAATTTCTGAAAAGATTGCCGCGCCGCTTCGCGGCTCCATTGACGTCATAACGGATGTAGTTAGCCGATTTATCGGCGGTTTTCCCCTCCCTTTGTAAAAGGGAGGCCGGGAGGGATTTATACAAAAGCAAATCTCCCCCAACCCCTCTTTACAAAAGAGGGGGGCAAAGTTGGGGATTACGGATTACGAATCCCGATCTCCCTTTGCCACTTTGTCGCTTTGCCACTTTGCTGCTTTGTCGCTTAACCACTTTGCCACTTTGTCGCTCAGTCGCTTTGTCGCTCTTATCCAGTTATTCTTCCATTCCTTCGATGAGCGCCATCACGTTCCCACCGAGGATAGCGTGGTTGTATCCCCCCTCGAGGATGGCGAAGCAGCCGCCACCGCTCTTCCGGCTCGCTTCCCTGACCATACGGCCCATCTCGCGGTAGTCCTCGGTGGCGAGGACGCCGCCCCAGTCAAGCTGATGGTTGTCGAAGCCGGCCGATATCCCGATGATGTCGGCATCATCGGGGAGGGCTCGTTCCACTTCCCGCAGATAGGCGTTGCGGTCCGATGACGAGGGGTTCAGGATATCCACGTACCCGGAATGGCCCAGGATATTGACGGTGCCGTCGCCGAAGTGAAGGTCGAAATCAAGGATGAAGGCCTTCCTGATCTTCCCTTCACGTTTCAGCTTCGAGATAGCGATGGCCATGTTGCTGAAGTAACAGAATCCCCAGGCGCTCCCGGCCGAGGCATGGTGTCCCGGCGGCCTGATCAGGGCGAAACAGGGCTCGGAAAGGCCCGTCTCGGCGGCCTGGATCGCGCCGCCCGCGGCCAGGGCCGCGATATCATAGAGGTCCTGCCTCCTGACATGCTCGATATGGGTCTCGGTGTGACAGGCGGCGATATCCGCCCGCAGGGCGGGGACCGCTTCCACGATCGTCACCCGGCCCTTGAACGCCTGCATGACCGCCTCGATGCGACCCGAAGACGCCGCCGGATCGTAGGTGTAGGACTGGTAGAAATCCGTGTGAAATATGACCTTCATTGGATACCTCCCATTCTGAGTGCCTGAGTGCCTGAGTACTGGTTTTTACTCCCCTCTTTTGCAAAGAGGGGTTGGGGGAGATTTGCTTTTGTATAAATCCCTCCCGGCCTCCCTTTTACAAAAGGGAGGGGAAAACCGCCGATAAATCGGCGAACTACAAACCAACGCGAACACATGTATGCAGTTCCCCGAATAACGTATCACGGTCCACAAATAAGGGTTCCCGTTTTACGTTTTTCCCTTTGTCGCTCTGTCGCTTTGCCATTCAGTCACTTTCCCTTTATCAATCAAGCCTCTTCCTGAACCGCCGGGCGGCGCCGTTGAAGAGGACCAGACCCAGGACGGTCAGGGCGAGATACTGGTGCCAGAGGGCGGAGAGCCCCACTCCTTTCAGGAATATCCCGCGGATGATGACCAGGATGTATCGCGCCGGGTTCAGGTAGGTGAGCACCCGGACCAGCGGCGGCATGTTCTCTATGGGAAACACGAACCCGCTCAGCATGAAGAGGGGGAGAATGAAAAAGAAGGTGGTCATCATGGCCTGTTGCTGTGTGGAAGAGATGGTCGACACGAAGAGGCCGATGGCCAGCGTGCTCAGCAGGAAGAGCAGTATCCCCAGGAAAAGAAGGGTCACGCTTCCCACCAGGGGGATGTCGAACCAGAAGACGGCGAAGACAATGACCAGGCACATCTGGATGATAGAAATAATGATATAGGGGATGGTCTTCCCCAGGATCAGGTCTGCGGGGGTAATGGGCGTCACGATGAGCTGCTCCATCGTGCCGATCTCCTTTTCCTTCACAATTGCCATGGAAGTGAAGAGCAGCGAAAGGATCATGATCAGGAAGGCCACGATCCCGGGAACGAAGAAATTCCGGCTGTAGAGGTCCGGATTGTACCAGGGCCGTATCCTGGCGTCGATCCGACCGTACTGCAGGCGGTACGGATACAGCTCTCCCAGGAGTTTCCGGTTGAGATCGTTGATAACCATGGTCGTGTAGGCGATCATCATTGATGACATGTGGCTCCTGGTCCCGTCGGTAAGGACCTGTACCGCCGCCGTTTCACCCTTTCTGATGCGACCGCTGAAGTCGGGCGGCACCTTGACGGCGATATCGATCTTCCGCTCCAGCAGCCTGCGCTCCAGGTCGCTGGGCCGGTCGGGAGTGAAGGTGACGTCAAAGGTCCTGTTCGCGTTCAGTGTATCGAAGAGCATGCGGCTTTCACGGGTCATCGACTGATCAAGGAACCCGACCCGCACGGTCCGCACATCGGTGGTCATGACATACCCGAAAATGAGCAGTTGAATGAAGGGAACAATAATAAGGATCGGGCGGTTCCGTTTGTCCCTGAACAGCTGGATGAACTCTTTTCGCACCATTTCCCGGACCCGGAGCAACCTCATATCAGAGTCCCTCCTTTCTGAGCTGTTCATAGGTCAGCATGGCGAGAACGAGAGACATGATCGTCAGGACCAGGTAACTGGTCCACAGATGGGAGAACCCCAGGCCCCGCAGATAGAGGCCGTTCATTATGTCGATGAAATACCGCGCTGGCACGATATAGGTAATGAGCTGCAATATTTTCGGCATGTTGATGACGGGAAAGACAAAGTCGGACAGCAGGATCGACGGCAGAAAGGTCGTGAGGATGGCGCCGATATTGGCGACGAGCAGTGATTTGCTGATAATGGATATCATGAGGCCCAGGCTCAGGGCGACGGAAAGATAGATGGACGAGGCGAGGACCAGGAGCCAGAAATTCGATTTCATGACGACGCCGAAAAGGACCTGCCCCATGAAAACGGCGGCCAGCAGGTCGATCATGCCGATGATGAAGTAGGGAATCGCCTTGCCGAGAAAGAACTCCCCGGCACCGAGCGGGATGGAACGGATCGTTTCCATCGTCCCGTTCTCATATTCCCGGGCAATCACCAGGGAGGTCAGCATGGCGCCGACGATCATGATGATAACGGCGATAATGCCGGGAATGATGAAATTCGTGCTTTCCAGGTCCTCGTTGAACCATACCCGTATCCTGCCCTCCACGGGCGGCCGGATATCGGCCAGGCCCTGCCGGTTGAGGAAATCGGAGAGAAGCGCCCCGTTATACCGCTCCACGAAGCCCGTCATGTATCCCATCGATATGCCGGCCGTGTTCGGATCGCTCCCGTCGATCAGCACCTGAAGCTGGGCGTCGCCGCCGGCATGGATCCGTGATGACCAGCCGGCGGGGATTATGATGACCATGGTGGCCCACCCGTGATCGAGATACTGATCGACCTGTCCCTCATGGGAGAGGTGATCGGCAACATGAAAATAGGGGGAGGCATCGAGGTGCCTGGTAAAATCGCGACTGAGTGGGCTCTTGTCATGGTCGAGGACGGCCATCGTCACATTGTTCACGTCCAGGCTGAGAGCATAGCCGAAGAGCAGTATCAGGAACAGGGGAATAGCGAAGGCGAGATAGAGGCTCCGGTAATCCCGGATGAGGTGGTAGAATTCTTTCCTGGCGACGGCCCTGACTCGTTTCATATATATTCCTTAAAACAGTGCCTGAGTGCCTGTTTGTTTGCCCCCCTCTTTTGCAAAGAGGGGATGGGGGAGATTTTTCTTTTGTATAAATCCCTCCCGGCCTCCCTTTTACAAAGGGAGGGGAAAAGCACCCGATGAATCGGGCAACTACAAAAAACGTGTCTCTGTCCGCGAACACTGATTCCAACTCTTCGTTTTTCCCTCTGTCGCTCTGCCACTTTGTCGCTTTGCCCCTTTGTCACTTCACGGCCATCAACGCCACGAAGGCGTCCTCCAGGTTCGCCCCGGCGGTGTCCGGCAGGGTTTCCCGGACGATCTCTTCGGGGCTTCCCGTTGCGACGATGATGCCCTCGTTGAGCATGACGATCCGTTCACAGTTCCGCGCTTCGTCCATGTAATGGGTGGTGACGAAGACCGTCATCCCTTCCCCGGCCAGTTTCCCGATGAAATCCCAGAAGTGGCGGCGTGTGAGCGGGTCAACGCCGGATGTAGGTTCATCAAGGAAGAGTATCTCGGGTCGGTGAAGCAGGGCGCACCCCAGGGCGAGGCGCTGACGCCATCCTGTTGGAAGGTCCCTCGTGAGCCGGTCCTTTACCGCCGACAGGCGGGCAACTTCCAGGACCCATCCTATCCGGTCCCGCCACTGTACCGGGGGAACATTATAGACCCCCAGGTAGAACCTTATGTTCTCAAAGGGCGTCATGTCCTCATAGAGTGAAAATTTCTGGGACATATAGCCGATGGACTGTTTTATCTTCTCCGGTTCCGTGGTGATATCGAACCCCGCGACGCTGCCCCGGCCCGCCGTGGGGGTAAGCAGGCCGCAGAGCATCCGGATGGTGGTCGATTTACCCGACCCGTTCGGCCCCAGAAAGCCGAAGATCTCTCCCCTTTTCACGGAAAAAGAGATCTTGTTGACCGCCGTGAAATCGCCGAACCGTTTTTCAAGGTCCGCAACGCAGATGGCCTCAGAATTTGAAACTGTCATGTGCCAGGTCCCTGTCGAATTGCTGAATCCGGTGAATGATCGCCTCCTCAAGATCGGGCATGTCCCCCCGTATAACGGCGGGATTTCCCGAATCGATGACCCGGGAGTTGTGCATCAGGGCAATCCGGTCGCACTTCTCACCCTCGTCCAGGTATGCCGTCGAGATCAGTATGGTCATGCCGTCTCGTTTCATCTGAAACAGAATATCCCAGAATTCCTTGCGCGAAACCGGGTCGACGCCGTTCGT
The DNA here is from genome assembly GCA_016933965.1 of Deltaproteobacteria bacterium. NCBI lineage: Bacteria > Pseudomonadati > Myxococcota > Myxococcia > Deltaproteobacteria bacterium. Next base: position 15,680 of record JAFGTS010000041.1, read on the forward strand.
GGGCTCGTCGAGAATGAGGACCTCCGGCTGGTGGACCAGGACGCAGGCAAGCCCCAGTTTCTGTTTCATGCCGCCCGACAGGTTCCCCGCCAGTCGATCCACAAAGGGACTGAGATTGGAAAATGCGAGAAACCGTTTTTTCCGGGCCCTGCGCTCAGCCCCGGAAACGCCGAAGATATCCATGAAAAAATCCATGTTCTCACCGACCGTAAGGTCCTGGTACAGGCCGAATCGCTGGGGCATGTATCCGATCATCCGCTTGATGTCATCACGGGAGGTGACCACGTCGCGACCGCCGATGGTGATCCCGCCGTCCGTCGGCGGGATCATGGTGGCCACCATCCGAAGAAAGGTGGACTTTCCCGCACCGTCGGAACCGACGAGACCGAACATCTCCCCTTTCTCAACGGACAGGGAAAGGCCCTCTACGGCACGGATATCGCCGAAGGTTTTACTGATATTTCGCGCCTCAATGAAAGACATAATACATCAGTGACAAAGCGACAGAGTGGCAGAGCGACAGAGTGTGCTATGTTCTATCTTTTAACTTCTTGATCATGACAGATAACATTCTCTCTAATTCTCTGCTTTTCTCATCAATCTTGCGAAATAACGATTCTTCCAGCAGATTGAGACTACAGGCAATCTCCAATTGTGTCTGAAGTTCAAACAGTGAACCCGTCGATATTGACAGAAACCGGATGTATTCACCTGTTGTCCGTCTGCCGAATCCCTCGGCAATATTACTTGGTATGGAAACGGCGGAACGTCTCAATTGTGTCTTCAATCCAAATATTTCCTCACCCGGGAAACATCGCGTGATCTCATATATCCTGATTACCAGCTCCATCCCCTTCTGCCAGACCAGTAAATCTCTGAATGTCTTTACCATCGATCATCCCCCCCAATATCATCAAAAGACCCTTTTTCTTCTATGTCACACTGTCTCCTTTTCCCTCAGTCGCTTTGTCGCTTTGCCACTCTGTCACTTCAGGATCGCATCCGCCGGGATTCCTGTCTTGAGCTCCAGGTCGGGGTTCGGGATGAGCACTTTCACGAGATAGACCAGCTTGACCCGTTCCTTGTGGGTCTGGATGACCTTGGGCGTGAATTCCCCCTCGGGGGAAATGAAGGAAACCGTGCCCCGGTAGATTTTTCCCGCAAAGGTGTCTATGGTGACATCCACGGCCTGGCCGGGTTTGACCGTTCCTATGCGGGTTTCATCAACGAATATCTTCAACTCCACCGTGGAGAGGTCGGAAAGGGTCAGCACTTCCCGCGACGGAGCGACCACTTCCCCGAGCTCGATGTTCCTGCTGGTAATGATACCGTCGAAGGGTGCCCTCAGGCGGGTCTGCCGCAGGTGGATCTCCGCTGACTCAAGCGCCGCACGGGCCGCCTGCAGCTGTGCCCTGGCCATTTCTATCTCCTTTTTCGCTGTATCAAGCCGCTGCAGGTTGCTCTCGGCCTGACGCAGTATCGCTTCCGCCTCGGCACGCTGCGCCCGGGACGTTTCAAAATGGAGAACCACCGTTTCCCAGTCCCGGGGGGAAACGACATTCCGTTCCAGAAGACTGGCGTACCGATCCCGGTTCCTGCGTGCCTCTTCAAGTACGGCACCGGCGCTCTCAACCCCCGCCTTCGCCCGGGCCACATCGGCGGGCAGGGTTTTCTCGTAGAGGGAAAAAACGGATTCAAGCTGGGTCACCCGGTTCACCGCGGTCTCCACGTTCGCCCGCGCCTGGTCGACGCCGGCACGGTACTCGGCATCGTCAAGCTCCGCCAGCATCTCGTTTTGCCGTACCGCGGAGCCTTCGTCCACGTATACCTGGACGATCTTTCCGCTCACCTGAAACGAGAGCTGGGAACGTGTCGCCTCGACGACACCCGAGTAAAGGTCGGCTTTGGAATTGGTTTTCTGTTGCCCCTGATAGACAAGGATCCCGACACCCACCAGAAGAACGATGACAGCAATAAAGATGAGCCGCTTTTTCAAAAGTCTCCCTCCTTGTTACGGCCGTTCGTCACAATGACGAAGAATGAAGCCGAGCGCAGCATATGGACCTTTTACAGGATCGTCATTTCTTCTCCAGTATAAAGAACCGGTGATATACATTCTGCGGTATGGAACGATTGACGGCAATGCGGAATCCGGCACGCTCCATATCCGCCACGATCCTCTTCAGCGGATACCCCCGAACGCCGATCTCCCAGTAGTGACTCCGTCCAGCCGGCCTCTCATAGGGGGGATACCGCTGCATATCCCTGAACATACCAAAATAGGCGTCTTTCTTCATCCATGGCAGATGTACCCTGAAATCGAAGTATTTTCTTCCCTGGGGAAGCGACAGGAGAACATGCTTCCCGGCTATCCGGTGGAAGGATCGCAGGCAGGGGGAAAAATGGTCGTATTCCAGGTGTTCCAGCACCTGAAATGAAGCGACCAGATCGAAGGACGCGTCCCTGAACGGTAGGGCCCTGATGTCCGCCGTGACATCGGCGGCGACGTCCCGTGAAATATCGCAGGTGAGGATGGAATATCCCATGTCCCGCAGGATGGAAGACATGATGCCGTCACCGACACCCAGCTCAAGGATGCTGCCCGGCCGGCACTCGGAAATATACTGCATCTGCCAGTAGTAACTGATCCACCGGCTGTATCCGATCTGCTTGTAGTACGTGCCGTTGTTCCTTGAGAGGATCATCGGTGCTCCACCTGTCGAAGGTCCCGTGAATCCCTGAGGACGGAACCGCGCCGCCCTCTTTCGGCCCGGTCAGGATGACACCAGGTACTCTATCAGATCATAGAGCGTGACCGTACCCGGGTGCCGCTTCTTCCGTTTCCTGCTGCTGTATCGATGAACCACCTGAAAGGGCCTGCCGGTAATACTTTTTTCCACCCATTGATAGACATCCTTCCGGCGATAGCATTCCCTGAAGAGCCTCATGACCGGGCCCCTGGCGTCCGGCTCAAGGTCCTCGGAGAGGGTCACCAGCATCTTCAGCACCTCCCGCGAGGCACATTGCCGGAGCGGCTCCCAGGGCCTTCCCATCTCGAAATCCACATGATAAAAGGAATTCCCGGCAAATAGTATATTTCGGGAGTTCGCGTCAATATGAAAAAGCAGGGGTTCATTCGTGCGAAAGGCCTCATCGTGACGCCTGGCGACCTCGGAAAAGAGCCGTTCCAGGCATGCCCGGCGTTTGGCAGGATCCATACCCGGGTCCCGGACCGCCTCACGAAGGGTCATGCCCTCTATGAAGGTCGTGGCCAGCAGCGGCAGCGGCGAGAGCTCGGGCATCGGGTTCCCGACGATGACGGGTACCGCATAACCCCGTTCCCGCCAGCAGCGCAGGGTCACTTCTTCAAAGGCCATCCGCTTTCGCGGTGATGTGTACTCCACGGGTTGCCGGACTCCCAGCGCCCCCAGGAACTTTCTTATCTCATAGGCCGCTCTCGGCCGCTTCGGGCCGTATATCTTCAGAAACACCGACGACCCTCCCCGGGGGATCCGGTAGCAGGCGTTGGAATGGGCCGATTCTATTCTGAACCCCTCGAGCCGCTCCAGTATGTCTTTTCTATCCGCTTTTTCTGAAGACATAGATGAGGTCCTGGCTGAAAACCGTGGGCCAGAGCCATGCCCTGACGGTCTTTTTCGGTGTCGTCAGCCGGTGCCTGGTGAAGCCCTGCACCGTCACCATGTTCTCAAAATCGGGGCCCGTCTGGAAATTGACATGGGCGCCGGAGATCGGCGGAAACGTCCCGGCCAGAAATTTCAGACGGTGATGATAGTAGCAGATATTCGGAATGACCCCCATGAACCATCCGCCGTCCCTGAGCCGGTCTCGGACACTCCTCACAAATGCCGCCGGATCGTCGAGATGATGGACGATCCTGCTGGCGATGATGCAGTCCATCTTTTCGGGGTACTCGGGCAGGCCCCCGTTCAGGTCACACCGGCGTATGCGCGTTGTGTCAAAATCATAGAGCTCAAAGGCCTTTTCGGAAAGCTCGATGCCGTACATCTCGTACCGGTTGGCAAGCTCGCGGAACACATGGCCGGGGCCGACACCGCAGTCAAGGACCCGGGCATCGCCCGACCCGAGAAGGGCACGGACCTCTTCGATGATCTTCCGGTGAACATCAGTGAACTGATAGTGCCCGTCCTTGAAACGCTTATCCCAGTAAGCGTCATAATCAGAGACACCGTATGATCTCATGGTCCCTTTTCCCGACATGTTCCCACCCAGTCAAATATCCGCTTCATCTGCTTTTCGTACGTGTATTCGGCAAGCACCCGCCGCTGCCCGGCCCCGGCGATCCGGCGCCGCTCGTCGTCGTGCGCCAGATAATACCGGACCTTCTCGACCATCTCATCGTCCCCGTCAAAAACATCGAGCTCCTCGCCCACCGCAAAGGCATGCTCCACGCCGGGCGTCCGCCGGCAGAGATAGAAACCGCCGCACCCCATCACGGCAAAACAGCGGTTGCTCAGATACCGTCCCGTAATCGTAATGTCCGCGTCCTCACCGAGAAAGACCTTTGTCGTTCCGATGACGGAGGCGAAGTCCTTCATGAACACCTCGCGGCCCGCCCAGGCACGGTGAACCCCGCCCAGAAAATACCGCAGGTTCTTCACCTGCCGGGA
>JAFGTS010000042.1 GCA_016933965.1 Deltaproteobacteria bacterium
ATTACGGCGAGTAAACCGAATGTGTAATCTGAAGCATGATTGGGTCATGATCAGGACAAAGAATAAACAGAAATGAACGGTGCATGAAATTCCCTCTTCTTATCGTATCTTTAAACTAATCTTCGTTATCGATACAAACGATCGCAGGGTAAAATGATGAGAAGAAAAGGCAAAGCAACATACAAACACCCTTTAAGGTAAGCTGCCTTCATAGTGACCTGAGAATCACGTTGCCTCGGCCATGCCACTACTTTTGGTATGAACGGGTCGTCAAGTTATACAGTTGAGAGTGATTTGTGGCGGTTTTACGCGACTAAAATCGCCTGCCGCCTCCGTGTTTTGATCTGCTTTTAGGAGGGCGTGCCACATCCACCCTTAAATTACGTCCCTTGAAGTCCTTGCTGTCTAATTCTTTCTTCGCCTTTTCAGCTTCAGCCTGATTCTCCATTTCAACAAATCCGAATCCTTTTCCCTCGATCACGTTTACCTGCTTCACCTCACCATAAGCGGAGAACAGGGTCTTTAGATCATCACTGGTAGCTGACATAACGAGATTCCCTACATAGAGTTTGCTGCCTTGCATGGTAATCACCCTTCCTTTTCAAAGTCTTTTGAATTAATGTTTTCCTCACCGTCCCGATCAGGCAGCAGTTGAGGACCCGGTTGAACACTGATGATATCGGAAGCTTCTTCCGATCCCCCTGCTTCGGTTTCACCCCTCAGTTTCTTTGCCTCCATGCGGCGTGCTCTTTTTTCTTCCTGCTTTGCTTTGCGCGCCTTTTCTCTCTCACGTTTGTGGAACGTATACCTTGATTTTGCCATTGGTTATTCCTTAACACCTTAACGGCTATTTTTAGTCGAAACCCTTTTCCCTGAAGAAAATGAATCACAACCGACAGTAAAATAAAAACCGCCATGACCCTAAAGTGCATGGCGGTTACTGTGTGCGCTTTAAATGCCCTTATCAGACTTTCGTGTTCCGGGGGTCATGCCCGCTCGGAATACATTATGAATACATTCATTATAGCCTCACCTCTATGGAAAGTCAATTGAATTAAATCCATGCGCATTTTACAGATGATTGGGTCAGTATCAAAAAATCATACTCTTTATTCCTTGACTTTCCGTAGATGATATGAAATAAGGTGTCAAGAAGTTGGATAGAGACATTTTGCAGTGCAAAACAAGCCACCATGTCTTTTCTAAAGTCGCGGTGGCTTTTTTCTTTCTCTCATAATGGGTAGTCCGACTTTTAAAATCAAGGAAAGGAGGATGCCTACTATGCCAGAAGGTAAAGTCAAATGGTTTAATGAGCGAAAAGGCTTTGGATTCATTGAAACTGATGACGGCAAGGATGTTTTTGTACATCATAGCGCCATTCAGGTCGCGGGATTCAGGAGTCTGCAAGAGGGTCAAAGCGTGACGTTTGATGTGGTCCAGGGTCAGAAAGGCCCGTCTGCGGAGAACGTAAAGCCCGTCTAAGAGGTATGAGAAAGGCACTTCTCGATGTATCAGCATTCCGCGGAGTGCCTTTTTTATTACATTTTATTCCATGTGTAATGCATACGTGAAAAAGAGCAAGACCAAAGGTAACATTGATTACGTTTTTGTTGTTACCTTCATTCCCCTTGACCATCCAGACTGATCTGTCCGTATATTCCTGCATGTTTTACTATATTCAAACTTGAAAACGATCTCCCCTTGGTTATCTCCCTCTTTTTCCACTCTGTATCCTTTTATGATTCCCCCATAAAAAGAACGTTCCGTTCTCTTTCTGTGGAAATATATTTTACTGCCAACCAGTTCCCTGGCTTTCTCTTCATTGAGTTTCCAATAACCGTTTTCCCATAGATCATCGGGCAGCTTGGTAAAATTTCTCATTGCTTCGATTAAATGTATTTCCACGTTCCAGACTCCTTGTGATGAACATGTTAATGATTGTTCTACTGTTACTTCTTTACTTTCCTGAAATGAAAAACCCCGTCTCATCGTAATGGACAGGGTTGGGAGATTCCTACTCCGGTTCCCCACAGGGGAATTAAGACCGTTCAATTCCGGGAAATGTCGATCACTTTGACTTACCTGCTACGGTAACCCCTCTCAAAAGGTTCTGTCAAGACCTATTATGGAATTATAAACAAAGAATAGATATGATGCCGATATCTTTGACCGAAGCAGGGCACTATTTTTATATACAATTGTTTGAGAATAAAAAAGAATAAATAGAATATCTGGCGACTCGACCTGCCGCGGAATGTTACCGCGCCGCGTCAGCACCCACTGGTGAATTTTCCGTATAAGTAAAGCACACAAAAGAGAATCGGGGGTTCACGGAATTTCCGTAAACCCCCGATTTCACTTGGAGGGCGATATGGGATTCGAACCCATGACCTCTGGCTCCGGAGGCCAACGCTCTATCCAACTGAGCTAATCGCCCTCGAACCTCTGGTTGTTACGATGCTCCCGGGTTTCGGAGTCCGGGAGGGTGGATTGAGAAAACCGGTTTCTCCTTACTATGGGTGCCTATAATATTCAATATATTTCTTCGTGACCCTCAGCCTTCTCTCGGAAGTTGGATTTCTCTCAGAATTTCAAGCACATGGTCGCTCTTGTTCATGCTGTAGAAGTGGAGGCCGGCAATATCGCTGGCCAGGAGGTCCTCGCTCTGGCGGATGGCGAACTCGATACCGTATTTCTGAACTTCTTCGTCCTTTTCGCTGACCTTGTCAAGTTTATCATGCAGGGATGGAGGTATTTTCGCCCCGCAGAGTGCTGCCATTCGCTGTATCTGCCGATAATTGAAGATGGGAAATATGCCCGTTATGATGGGAACCCTGATCCCCCGCGCATGGGCGCCGTCACGGAACCGGTAAATGTGTTTGTTATCGAAACATATCTGGGTGATGATGAAATGGGCGCCCGCGTCGACCTTTTTCTTGAGGTTGTCGAGATCAACCTCAAGGCTCGGTGCCTCGATGTGTCCTTCGGGATACCCGGCAACGCCGATGGAAAAGTCACCCCTGGTATGTATGAATTCGACCAGTTCACTGGCGTAGCCGAACCCGCCCGGCGCTCTCCTGAATGCTTCCTCGTCCTTCGGCGGGTCTCCCCGCAGGGCAAGGATGTTCTCGATGTTGTGGGCGCTCAACTCTTCGATGACCCGGGCGATGTCATCCCTCGATGACTGGACACAGGTGAGATGCGCCAGGACCTCCTGATCGAATTCGTTCTTCACTTTCGAGGCGATCTCGACGGTCTTCTCCCTGGTTCCTCCGCCAGCGCCGTAGGTGACGGATACGAAAACCGGCCTTTGCAGGATCAGTTCCCTGATGGCGGTGTACAGATTTTCAAGGTTTCCATCCCGTTTCGGCGGAAAGAACTCAAAGGAGAGACTGAACTTTTCCCGTTCCAGTATGTCCCGGATCTTCATGTTCCATATCCCTTCTGAAGTGTGACCGATACATGTCATTCCCGGCGTTTCTTGTCAATCCCTTTTCTGAACCGACGGGGTTGTAAATGTGGGGTAAAGCTGGTAGACTCCGACATCAAAAAGGGTGGCCACGCAGGATCCGGCATGCGAACGAACAGGGCGATAACTTTTATTCTGATGATCATCATCTCTGTTCTTTTCGTGTCTCCCGCCTTCGCCGGCGTTACCATACGAGCTGTCCGCCACTGGACCGCCCCTGATTACACACGGGTCGTCGTCGATACGAGCGACGAGGCACGATATTCGGTCACGGAAACAAAAGGGATACTTGTCATCGATGTCCCGGATGCCTCCTGTTCCCCCTCAGTGCCCCTCCGATACGAACTCGACAAGCCCGCCGTCCGGGAAATACAGCTCACAACACTGAAACCCCGGGGGATGCGTATTTCCATCACCGTCGGTGACAGGGTGGAGAACACCGTTTTCGCCCTGGGAAAGATACTGGACAAGCCTCACCGCATCGTCATCGATGTGAAGCTTCCCGACGTGGAGAAGCGTGAGAGCGAGGAGCGGCAGCGGGTCAAGACACTGAAAAAGAAACGGGTCGTCATGATCGATCCGGGTCACGGCGGTGAGGACCCGGGCGCGGTAGGGCGGCGCAGGACCTATGAAAAGGATGTCGTCCTGTCTATCTCGAAACGGCTTCGGAACATTCTGAACAAGCGGGGCTACGAGACCTTCCTGACGCGGGACGGTGATTATTACGTCTCTTTCAGCAAGCGGCTTCAGATGGCGCGGGAGTATGGCGCAGACCTTTTTATCAGTGTCCATGCCGACGCATGCAGGAACCGGGGTGCACGGGGGGCGTCGGTGTACTGCCTGTCGACGAAGGGAGCCAGCAGCGAGGCGGCGAAGTTGCTTGCGCAAAGTCAGAACCTGTCCGATATCATCGGTGGTGCCGAGAACGATCAGAACAATGGGGAATCGAATACGATTACCCTGAACATGCTCCAGACGGAAACGATCAACCGGTCCAAGGAATTCGGCGTCGGCGCCCTGAAGGACCTCGAGCGCATCAACCGGTTGAAGTTCAAGAAAATTCAGGAAGCTCCTTTCAGGGTCCTGAAGCTTCCTGACATTCCCTCCGTCCTGGTAGAGACCGCCTACATCTCCAATGCCCGGGAGGAGGTGATGCTCCGTGATCCCGCGTACCAGGCCGATGTGGCCTGGGCCCTGGCATCGGCGGTCAATAATTTTCTTCCTCTTCCCTCCACGGCGGATGCGGAATGGACCGACCGTGCTTCGCAACCGGCTTCGACATACCCGAAGGGTGAGACCTTCTATCTCGAGTATGTCGTGAAACGCGGTGACACCCTCCAGTCCATAGCACGGGAACAGGGGGCCACCGTCGATGCGCTCATGAATGCCAACGACATCAGGTCGAAAAACCGCATCTACGTGGGACAGAAGATCAAGATCCCCGCGGCGCTTCCCGCCGGTATATACACGGTCAGGAAGGGGGACACGCTCGCGTCGATCGCCCGGAGGAATGGAACAACGATAAACACGCTGCTTCAGCTCAATGATCTCAGATCGCGAAACCGCATCTATGTGGGACAGAAGCTGAAAGTCCCCGGTCCGGCCGCGGGTGCCGCATCACCTGCAATTCCGGAAGTCCACGTCGTCAGGAAGGGCGACACGCTGGGGGCTATCGCCCGTCGATACGGGATGTCCGTGGACACCCTGATGAGGAACAATGATATACCGTCGGAAGACCGTATTTATGTGGGGCAGAAACTGTATATGTATATGCAGGGGCGTCCGCACAAGATGTCAACCTATTATGTGGTAAGAAAAGGCGATACGCTGGCGGAGATCGCCCGGGCACGGGGCACCACGGTGTCCGCCGTCATGCAGGCAAATCATCTCAAATCAAAAAACCGCATCTACGTGGGTCAGAAGCTGGTTCTTCCCTGAAATTCCTGCAGTGGAAAGGGACAGGTACGCGCGGCAGAGATCGGTGAAGAAAGAGGAGGAACGAAAGGAATGAGCATCGTCGAATGGAAAAAGGATGATACGGTTGCGATCATGACCATGAATAACGGTGAGAACAGGCATAACCCCGGTTTCGTGGCCGCAGTGCTGAAAACGCTGGACGAGATCGAGCGGGACGAATCAATCTACGCCGTGGTCCTGGCGTCAAGTGATGAAAAGAACTGGTCGCTGGGGATCGACCTTGAGTGGATCGGCGGCGCCATGGAGAAGAACCGCCTCCGGGAGATAAAGAACTTCATGTACGGTTTAAATGAAATGTTCCGGAGGATCCTCTACTTTCCCATGCCCGTCATCGCGGCCATCAACGGTCATGCCTTCGGTGACGGGACGCTGCTCGCCTGCGCCTGTGATTTCAGGTTCATGCGGTCCGACCGGGGATACTTCTGTTTTCCCGAAGTGGATATCAGTATTCCCTTTCTGCCCGCCATGCTTGCCATCGTGAAGAAGGCGATACCTTACTACGAAGCCCAGTACCTGATCCTGAGTGGAAAACGGGCGACGGCGCCCGAGCTCGAGGAAAATCATGTTATCGTAAAAGCCTGTGCCGATGGGGAGGAACTCATGAGAGAATCCCTGTCCTTCGCGAGATCGTTCACCAAGAAGCGGGCCATCTTCGAACAGCACAAAAAACGGCTTCACAAGGGAATCGTGGAGATAATGGAGAAAGAGGACCCGGAATACATCGAGCCCCTCAATCTGATGGTTTGAAAGGAGGGATCACGGAAGGCGGCTTATGATGCTCGCCGCGTATCCCGCTCCGAAGCCGTTATCGATATTGACGACACACACGCCGGCGGCACAACTGTTGAGCATCGCGAGCAATGCCGCCAGTCCTTCGAAGCTTGCGCCGTATCCGACACTGGTGGGAACGGCGATGACGGGCTTGTCGACGAGACCGCCGATAACGCTTGGAAGGGCCCCTTCCATGCCGGCAACGACGATGATCACCCGGGCGTCGCGGATGATGGAAAGCTTGTCCATCAGGCGATGGATCCCGGCCACCCCGACGTCGGTGATGCGCTCAACACGGTTCCCGAGGATCTCAGCGGTAACGGCCGCCTCCTCGGCCACGGGAATGTCCGCCGTCCCCGCCGTTACGACGGCGATGTAGCCCGTTCCCGCCGGTGGCTCCTTTCTCCTGATCGTTATCGTCCGGGCCGTTTCGTTATATTCGGCCTCGCCGCACAGGGCGGAAACGGCCTCGTACATTTTCCGGGTAGCCCGTGTGGCAAGAATATTTGAGTCCCCCGTCAGCATGAACCGGACAATCTCGCGGACCTGGTCCACCGTCTTCCCCTCGCAATAGATCGTCTCGGGGTGGCCCACGCGTTCTTCACGATGAGTATCGATCTTCGCAAATCCCAGGTCCTTGTAGAATCCCTCTTTCAGCCGCCGCACCCCCTCGTCGACGGCGAGCGTTCCTTCCCGTATCTCTTCGAGAATCTTCTGCAGGCGATCTTCCTTCATGACGTCCTCGCGATCGTTGACGGTTGACGGCTGTTTCCTTCCGGTTCCGTGGGTTCGAAGCACACCTCCGTGAAGCCGAACTCGCGCAGTGCCCGGGTGATGAGGTCGACCGGCGATGCACCCGACAGGAGTTTCCGGTCCTCGGGTGACGTTTTGATCAGTGCGCATGTGCCCCGGCTTCGGACACGCACCGCCTTGAAACCCATGCCGCGCAGGTACCGTTCCGATCTGTCGATCCGCTTCAGGCCGTCAAGGGAAACCGGCGTCCCCGTGGGGATCCTTGTCATGAGGCAACTGTCGGCCGGCTTGTTCCAGGTTGGCAGGCCGAGGGACCACGAGATGGCCCTCACTTCCTCCTTCGATATCCCGAGTCCGGCAAGGGGGCTCATGATATTCAATTCTTTCAGGGCACGCAGGCCGGGCCGGTCTTTGTGCAGGTCGTCGCTGTTGGTTCCCTCGATGATGCGAAGACCATTTCGGCGGGACGCCTCCTCCTGCAGGGTCAGGAACATTTCCCTCTTGCAGTGATAGCACCTGTCCGGGCCGTTTTCCCAGACGATCGCGGGAACGGCCATCGATATCGTCAGATGTTCAATACTCAGACCCGCGGCTATGTTCTTCGCGTCCCGGATATCCCGGGGTATGACATAGGGAGTTTCGATCGTGACCGCCGTTGCGTCCGTACCCAGGGCGTCCCGGGCGGCCCTGGCGAGCAGGGTGCTGTCGGCGCCCCCCGAAAAAGAGACCAGGCAGGGACCTTCGGCCTGAAGAAGTGACACCAGCCGTTCATATGTCCTTTTCGCGATCATGGCGATTTTTTCATGCCGGCGGATTACGACGGTTCGGGCTTACCGATGGCCTCCAGGATCTCCTGGATGGAGACCCCCTGTTCGTCGGCGAGTTTCCGTACATCTTCAAACTCGGGCTTTGACTTTATGATGTCCTCTCCCCAGAAGGCCCGCTTCACACGCACCGGCCCGAAACAGGTGACCACGGTTATGGTGTCCCGTTTCAGTATCGTCCTTTCGACGGGGAGCTTGCGCACACCGAGGGTCGACGTCTCCCGCAACAGCACCCGGCGGATCTTCTCCTCGTCGCCGGGCGTGCAGAGAACGGACAGGGTCACCGCGGGTCGCGACTTTTTCATGATGATCGGCGTCAGGTACACGTCCCGGGCTCCAGCCGTGAAGAGCCGGTCCATGACGTGATCGTAGAATTCGGGGTTCATGTCGTCGATATTGCATTCCAGCAGGAATGCCGGTTCATGTTCCAGCCCGTCCGCGGCATCGTCCCCGGCTTCTCCCAGCATGACCCGCAGGACGTTCGGTATCTCCGTTTCGCGTGCGCCGACGCCGTAGCCCACCTCCCGTGGTCTGAACCGGACGCGTTCGGTGAATTCGGAGACCGTGGCGGCGAGGATGGCGGCTCCCGTGGGGGTCGTCGCTTCATGAGGAACGGCTCCCGTTCGCATGGGTATCCCCTTGAGGATCTCGACGGTCGCCGGAGCGGGAACGGGAAAAGTCCCGTGGGCCGTTGAGACGAAACCTCCTCCGACCTCGACCGGTGACGCGCAGACACGGTCGACATCAAGGCGGGTAAGACACAGGGCAGCCCCGACGATATCAATGATGGAATCAACGGCGCCGATCTCGTGAAAGTGCACGTCGGCGATATCTTTTCCATGTACCCGCGCTTCCGCACGGGCCAGGATGTGGAATATGGCGAGGCTTCTTTCCCGGACCGGGCCGGGAAGGCCGCTCGCGGTCAGTATCTCTTCTATATCGTGGATCGTTCTCGAATCATGATGCACGCGGGCGTGCACCTCAACCCGGGTGCCGGTGATGTCCCTGCGGCTTTCCTTTCGAATATCGATTTCGTAGCCCGTCAGTTTCAGCGCGTTCAGTCCCTCCAGGAGATAGTCCCGCTCCACGCCCAGGTCGACGAGGGCGCCCAGGTTCATATCACCGCTGATGCCGGCGAAACAATCGTAATAGAGAATTTTCATGGTTTTCGGAACTCCTGCTTCTCCGAGGCGCGGTGTTTGTGTCGCCATGTGTTCGCAGCGGCATTATCTCATATCATCTGTTCTATTTCTTTTATTTTTTCATTGAGGCGCTTTGGTGAAACGGGGTACAGCGTTTTCATCTCGGGCGCGAAGAGGGATATCCGGTATTCTTCAAGCATCCATGAAAGCTCTTCGATGGCGGCCTGTTTTTCCGGCGAGGTGAAAGGCGGGATGGTTTCCATGATGGTTTCCAGATGTTTCGCGTATACCTTCAGTTTTTCCGCTTTTCCCCGATCTTTTTCCAGGTGGTGCATGCCGCGCCGGGCCCTGATGGTTATGCCCTGGAGATAGCGGGGCAGGACGGCGAGCCGTTCCCGACCGTAGCGTTCGGGAAAGTTTTCCGGGACCAGGCGGTCCACGTGGCCCCGCAGTTCCTCGATGAAGCCGCGTACTGCGCGGTTCGCGGCGTTCGCCTGTTCAAGGTCGCTCAGCAGGGTGCGCGTTTCATGATAGGCCCTGAGAACCGGCTCGATCTCCCGCAGCAGTTCCTGTCCCGTCACGAGGATCTCAGGCTGTACGGCACGGGCGTGGGAGAAAAAATCTTCCTGCCTTCTGACGGGCCGGGCGAACAGGATGTCCGTTGTCTGCCGGTACAACATTTCTTCTAAATTCCCGGGGCCGCCGAAGTACTGCGCCGGTTTCTTCATTTCCGCCGGAAGCGTGAGAGAGCGGCGTAGATGCCTGAGCTCCTTCGCAAAGTGAAGCCGATACAAGGCCGCGACACCGGCCGCATGGGATGATTCGGCCCGGTCCCTGCTTTCAAAAAGCCGCAGGTTGACCCGATCGTCTTCGGCCTCCAGGGCTGGGAAGGCCAGATGCCCGGTGTCTCTTTGCCCCGAAACCTCGATCCATTCAGGCAGATCACCGAGATCCCATGTCACGATACCCTCCCGTTCCCACCGTACCCGTGCCTTCCGGAGGGGCCGGGAAGGGCCATGGTCATCCCCGCTCTCCTCGAGGGCGGCGACATTTCTCCCGGCGCGGATCTCTCTTCCACGGTCGTCGATGACGGAAAAACGGATCTTCACATGCTCCGGCAGGTCTTCGACCGGCCATGCCGTCGCGGGGACCTCCACGCCGAAACGTGACCGGATCAGCCGGGCGAGGCTTGCCAGAAGAGAATCACCTGCGGGTTTGATCTCGCTCGCGATGATGTCCACCGTGCGGGGGAGGGGAACGAGCTTCCGCCGATATTCCTTGGGGAGCCCCTTGATGAGGGAGGAAATTTTTTCCTTGAGGAATCCCGGGATCTTCCAATCCACCTCCTCCATATGCTGTTTACGGGCCAGGAATGAAGGCACCTTTACGGTGACACCGTCCTCCTCCGTCCCCGGGGCGAAGCGATATTCACAGGCGAGCTGTTTTCCCTCCAGATCTATTGCATCGGGATACTGGATCAGTTCACTGCCGGGATGGCGCCGCACGACGTCTTCTTCCTGCATGGTAAGGAACGTGTTTCCCCGGTCGGCGACGATCCGTGCAAGGGTTTTCTCGTCGTAAACGACGCCGACCCGCTCTTCATAGAAGGTGGCGAAGTCCTCCGGTGAGACCAGGATATTGCGGCGGCGAAGCTTGTCTTCCATGGCGGCTGCTTTGTCGATCAGTGTGCGGTTATGCTCGAGAAAGGGGAACGAACGGTTCAGGTCGCCGGTGACGAGGGCCTCGCGGATGAAGATCGCCGTCGCTTCCGTTGGGTTGACGGGGCCGTAGGTGACGGTACGCTCGGGGTCGATAACAAGACCGAAAAGCGATATCCGGGCCGTAGCGACGACTTCTCCACGCCCCCTGTCCCATCGGGGGTTCCGGTAGGTCCGGCGGCAGAGCCCGCCGCCGGCCTTTTCGATCCATTCACTCTGCACTGTTGCGACGATCCGGGCAAAGGTACGCGATGTTTCCACGATCTCCGCCGACACGATCCAGGTGCCGGCTCGATTGAACAGGGCGGACCCGGGAAAGATCATGACCTCCTTCCCCTTGGCGGATTGATAGATGTTCTGCTCCTTCTTGACGGCGATGCTCGAAAGATACCCGCTGAGAATGGCCCGGTGGACACACTCGTGCAGGGATTTCGCGGTGCGCCCTGCCGCTGACCGTTCTCTTTTGATTCCCATTTCATCGAGAACGGCGGATATCTGGTCATAGATGTCCCTCCACTCCCTCATTCTCCGGTAGGAGAGAAAGTGCTCCCTGCAGAATTTCCGCATTCGGTTCTGGGTCCTCAGTTCCGCCCATCGCTCGTTGAAGGTCTTCCAGATATTAAGATATGTTATGAAGTCCGATGCCGGATCGGCAAAGGAGGCATGAACGGCATCCGCCGCTTCTGTGTTTTCCAGGGGCCGTTCCCGGGGTTCCTGGATGGAGAGTGCCGATGCGATGATGAGGACCTCATCCACGCACCCCTCTTTTTCCGCTTCGATGATCATTCGTGAGATGCGGGGATCAAGGGGGAACTGCGCCATTCGCTTTCCCGTGGCGGTGAGCCTGACCCTGGCGCCCGCGGTGGTGACGGCACCCAGTTCCTTCAGTATATTGAGACCGTCGCCGATGCTTTTCTGCGACGGGGGGTCGATAAAGGGGAAGTCGGTTATGGCGCCGATGTTCAGGGCCGTCATCCGGAGAATTACTTCCGCAAGGTTCGAGCGGAGGATCTCCGGGGTGGTAAAGGGAGGTCGACCCAGAAAGTCCTCTTCGGAGTACAGGCGGACGCAGACGCCTTTTTGAACCCGCCCGCACCGCCCTCCGCGCTGAACGGCACTGCTTTGCGAGACGGCCTTCACCGGCAGGCGTTTGACCCGGCTGACCGGGTTGTACTCGGATATGCGGGCAAGACCCGTGTCGATGACGTACTGAATTCCGGGGATGGTGATCGATGTTTCGGCCACGTTGGTGGCAACGATTATCTTCCGGTCCCGGCAGGGTGCGAAGACCCGTTGCTGCTCGGCCGTCGAGAGTCGTCCGAAAAGAGGGATCACCGCCGTGTTGAGGTATTTCCTGCCTGCCAGGCGGTCGCAGGTTTCACGGATATCCTGCTCGGTGGGCATGAATATCAGAATATCCCCGGCCCTCGACGTTTTCCTTATTTCGCCCACGGCTGAGACGGCGTGGTCGATGTATGTGACCTCCCCCCGTTCCTCCAGTTCCGGGTCCACGGGCCGGTAACGAACTTCCACGGGAAACATCCGCCCCGACACTTCGATGATGGGGGCATTGTGAAAGGCACGTGAAAACCTTGCGGGGTCTATCGTGGCCGAAGTGATAATCAGTCGCAGATCGCTTCGCTTTGTCAAAAGCCGTTTCAGTATCCCCAGGATGAAGTCGATATTGATGCTCCGCTCGTGTGCTTCGTCGACGATGATGGTGTCGTACGCGTTCAGGAAGGGATCGGCCTGGGTTTCCATGAGAAGGACGCCGTCGGTCATGACCTTGATGCAGTTGAGCGGGTTCGTCCGGTCCTCGAATCGGATCTTGTATCCCACGGACCTGCCCGGCGGTTCGCCCAGTTCCTCGGCGATCCGTCGTGATACGGTAACGGCGGCTATCCTCCGCGGTTGCGTGCAGCCGATCATGCCGTCCCCGCCCCGCCCCGCTTCGAGGCACATCTTGGGGATCTGGGTGGTTTTGCCCGACCCCGTCTCGCCGGTGACGACAATAACGCGGTGGTTTCTTATGGCATTGACTATTTCATTGCGGGCGGCGCTGATCGGAAGGGAATCGGGGTAGGTGGGGCGGGGAAGGTGCTCCTGCCGGTACTTCCTGCGGTCCACCGACCGGCTCACCCGTACTTCAAGCCGGGCGAGCCGGGCCTTGCTGCTCTTCGTTACCCCTTCTTCCCGCAACGCTCTGCCGAGAGTGGTGAGCTCCTTCATCAGGAAGTAGCGGTCGGCACCCATGGAACCGTCGATCCGTGAACGCAGGTTCCGATACCGGGCCTGAAGGGAATCTCTTTCTTCTCTGTTCGTCGTCATCAGTGAAAAATGTCACCATTTCGAATAGTTCAGGTTGATATAGGCGAATCGTGACCGTCTGTCAAGAGTGACCTGTGCTCATTGCCCGTTGAGGGTCTTCCACAGGGGCGCCCCGCCTCCGGGATATTTCAATTTGCTTTTCTCAAACCCCTTTGTTATATTTTCTGCGCAGTTCGCGCTGAGCGTGAGAAAGATAAAAGTGAGGGAAATCAAATGGCTGAAGAGAAACCGTTGGACAAGATGACCGTAAAGGAGCTCAAGGAAGTCGCGCTCGGGATCGAAGAGATACAGGGCGTGAGCGCCATGAAGAAAGAGGAATTGCTGACGGCTATCAAAAAGGCGAGGGGCATACCGATCAAGGTGGAGAAACAGAAGATAGCCACAGTTGTTGAACTGAAAGAAAAAATGAAGATACTCAGGGAGAAGCGGGCGGACCTCCGCGAGAAGGGCGACAAGACAGGAGTCGCACGACTCAGGAGAAGGATCAGCCGGCTTAAAAAACGGACCAGGAGAATGGCCCATACCGCCTCATAACGGGCCGAGATTCGGGGAGGAGCCATGTTTGTTGGAAAGAGAATGACCAGAAACCTCATAACGGTCGACAGGAAGACAAGCATTCTGAAAGCACGGAATCTTTTGCGGGAACACAATATCGATCAGCTCCCCGTTGTGGATGGGAAAAAACTTGTCGGTATCATCACCGATAGTGATATTCGTGAAAATTCGGCCTCGCCGGCGACGACACTTTCGATCCACGAGCTGAACTACCTCCTTTCCCAGATGAAAGTGGAAGATGTGATGACGAAATCCGTTTTCACCGTTACGCCGGGTACCCCGATCGAAGAAGCAGCGCTGATCATCAACGAAAAACGGGTGAACAGCCTGCCCGTCGTTGCCGGTGATGAGCTCGTAGGGATCATTACGACCTGCGACCTGCTCTATGTGCTCGTTGATTTCATGGGCGTCGGCATGCCCAGTTCACGCATAGAAATGAAACTCTCCAGCAACATGGGTGAGATCGGAAAAGTGGCGGGTATCGTTAACAGCAAGGGACGCACCATACTGTCCATCATTTCAACTATTGACAGGAAATCACCCGATTCACGGACCACCCTGATCAGGGTCGACACGGAAAACCCGGAAGAGTTGTGCAGGGAACTTGAGACGGCCGGCTACCAGTGTGCCAGCGAATATCGGATCATCAAATAACCGGGAACCGGCCGGATGGAGGAACTGGTAGAGGGGGGCGGAGGTTGCTGCCATAATCCGCTCCCCTCTTTGGTATGAAGAGGAAGCGCAGCATGGGGCTGCCGGTTCTCGGGGCTGCGGCGGATTTGTTCGAATGCCATGGGATATATAAAACATATCATTTCGATGCTCTTCAGCATTGATATTCGGAGCCGGCTCATTGTCGGGTTCCTGGTGGCGACCTGCCTGACCGGAATGGTGGCCACCGTTGTCGGGATCCGCCTTATCAATGAAAACACCATCCGGGAGGCCCAACGGAAAGTACAGCAGGACATCAACACGGCGAGGCTCATATTCAATTACAATATGGATCGCCTGAGATCACAGGTTCAGTGTATCAGCCAGAGCTGTTCTTTCCAGGATGATCTCTATACAAAAAAGGATGTGTCCGCGGAAAATCTCAAGGCATCGATCAAATCGGCGGTCTCATTGCCCGAGCGGTGTTCCTGCCTTGATATGCTCACCCTCGTGGATGCCGGTGGTACCGTCGTGTTCAGGGGATCGAATCCCGCTGCCGTCGGCGACAACATGCTCTGGGACACCGTGGTGAGAAAATGCCTGCAGGAAGGGAAGGTTCAATCGGCCCCGGAACTGATACCCGTTTCGCTGATCCTGCTGGAAAATCCCGATCTGTCGGAACGGGTCGATACCCCGATCATTCAGACACCTCAGTCCGTGGAACTCGCTCCTGAAAGACTCCCGGATGGCATGGTCCTGCGGGTAGCCCATCCCTTGTTCAACGGGAAGGGTGACCTCATAGGCGCCCTGGTGGGCGGGACTCTTCTGAACAAGGACTACACGATCGTCGACAAGATCAGGGAAACCGTCTATCACGACGAAACCTACCGCGGGCTCGACGTGGGATTCGCGACGATCTTCCAGGGAAGTGTCCGCATATCGACGAACGTCATGAACGAAAACAACGAGCGGGCCATCGGAACGATCGTATCCCGGGAAGTTTACGATAAGGTGATAACCCGCGGTGAGGATTGGATCGGAAGGGCCTTCGTCGTTGATGACTGGTACCTCAGTTCCTATTCTCCGATATACGATATGAACAGGAACATCATCGGCATGCTTTATACGGGTATCCTCGAGGCAAAATACCGGGACATGAAGCTGATAACCATGATGATCTTTCTCGGTATCACCTTCGCGGGCATGATCATAGCGTTCTTCATTTCCTATTTCTTCGGTCATTCCATCATTCAGCGGATCCAGGTCTTGAAGGGAGCGACCGACCGGATCGCTTCGGGCGATCTTAATTACCAACTGCCGAGGGGAAAGTTCTCCGGCTTCGACATTCTTGATGATGCCTTTGATAATATGGCCAGGTCCCTTCGTGACCGTGACGATCGCCTGCAGAAGGTATTCAAACAATTGACGCGGACCGAGCGGCTTGCCGCGCTGGGGCAGATAGCGGCGGGGGTCGCTCATGAGATCAACAATCCCCTCGGGGGCATTCTCCTGTACAGTAACCTTGTCTATGAGGAACTGCCAGAAGCGAACAGGGCCCGCGCGAACATTGAAAAGATCATATATCAGACCAACCGGTGCAAGCAGATAGTCCAGAACCTGCTCGATTTCGCCCGTACGCCGGCGGGTGAGTTGATGCCCTTCAACGTGAATGATGTCATCCAGACATCCCTCGCCCTCGTTGAAGACCAGTCAATGTTCCAGTCCGTCGAGGTGGTGAAGAATCTCGATGGGAACCTTCCCGACATCAAGGGTGACCGTTCCCGCCTGGAACAGGTGTTCCTCAACCTTTTCATCAATGCCGCCGATGCAATGAACGGAAAGGGGACCATCACGATCAGTTCGCAGGTGCTCACGAGATATGCCGGCGACACTGAGGATGTGTCCTTTCACGATGAGAAGATATGCCTTCTGGGCAGCGATCAGACGGTAAAGATCACCATATCGGACACGGGCAGGGGGATCGATAAGGCCTACCTCCCGCATATCTTTGAACCGTTCTTTACAACGAAAGACCCCGGACAGGGAACGGGCCTCGGTCTCTCCATCACTTACGGCATCATCCAGAGCCATGGCGGTTTTATCGACGTGGAGAGCGAACCCGGTGTCGGAACAAGCTTCATCATAGCCCTCCCCGCCTACAGGGAGACCGACCCGTCGGGGAGCCTCACACAGGAAGGAACAACGGACCGTTGAGCGAGAGGAATGTCAGGATACTGATAATCGACGATGAGGAAGCCATTCGAGACGCCTGTACGCAGGTGTTGCGGGCTGAACACAGCATCGACAGTACCGCCGACGGCCCGAGCGGGCTGAAGATGGCCCGGGAAAACGCCTATGACCTGATCCTGCTTGATGTGCGCCTGCCGAAACTTGACGGGATGGAAATCCTGAGGCGCCTGAAGGAGGACGATCGCAGTGAGACGCCGATCATCATCATAACGGGCTTCGGTACGGTGGAGCTTGCTGTGAAGGCCATGCGTCGCGGGGCCTCGGATGTTCTGACAAAACCCTTCAGCGCTCAAGAGCTGAAAAAGGCGGTTGCCAATGCGCTGGAAGGGCGTGAACTGCAGGATAGGGAAGAAGAGCTTGCCGTTCTTGTCGGTGAAAGTGATTACATGAAGGACCTCAAGCGGATGATCAGCCGCATAGCCCGAACGGAGAGCACCGTTCTCATCACCGGTGAAAGCGGTACGGGAAAGGAGCTGGTTGCGCGGACGATCCACGGCCTCAGCAGGCGTCACCGGATGCCCTTCATTCCCGTGGACTGCTCCAGCCTCGTTGAAAGCCTGATGGAAAGTGAACTCTTCGGTCATCTGAAGGGTGCCTTCAGCGGCGCCACTGAAAAAAGGGACGGACGCTTTCAGGCAGCGGACCGGGGAACTCTCTTTCTCGATGAAATTTCGAATATCAGTTATCACGTGCAGGCAAAGCTGCTTCGGGTCATCCAGGAACAGGAAGTCCCCCGCGTGGGAAGCCCGGTGCCGGAAAAAGTGGACGTGCGCCTTGTCGTCGCCTCGAACAGGGATCTCCGGGCGGAAGTTGAGACGGGCAATTTCAGGGAAGATCTCTTCTACCGGATCTCCGTTGTTCCCATCCATGTTGCGCCTCTTCGGGAACACCGGAAAGACGTGATCCCCCTCGCGGAGCATTTCCTGACCCTGTTCAGCAGAAAGCACGGAAGCCCTGTCGGGAAATTGTCGTCGGAGGCCCGCCGTTCCCTCCTGTCATACAGCTGGCCGGGAAATGTCCGGGAACTGCGGAACACGATAGAGCGTCTCTGTGTACTTTGCGATACCGAAACGGTGGACCTGTCGGATATTCTCTATTACGGCCAGCATGAGCACACACCGGTGCCCGTCTTCGATTCCCCGTCGAAGAAAATGACACTTGTAGACGTGGAAAAGAAACACATTGAGAAGGCCCTGTCGCATTTCAACAATCAGATCGGCAAAACGGCCGAATTTCTGGGAATAGACCGTAAGACGCTGCGAACGAAGATACGAAACTACGGTATCGATAGAAAAAAATAGTCATGTCCTCCGGTATGCGTGACAGTTTGAGGTGGCTCGATGAGTATCTATGATGATGAATCCTATCAGTTTCATGATGACGACAGGGCCGATCGTTGCTTTCTCTGCTGCCGGAACAACGGGCAGCTCTTTGTCGTCCGCCACGCGGAAAACCTAAAGATGGTCCATATCTGCGACGAATGCATGGTGAACTGCCCCTCGGACTACATGCTGGACAACACGAAACCCTGGCGGGGGAAGAAGGGGTGAGGCTGAGTGCCTGAGTGTGTATTTCGTGATTCGGGATTCGTGACTCGGGAACCCTAATCCGTAATCCCATAATCCGTAATCCGTAATCCATAATCCGTATCACGGGGTCATCCTCCCCATTGACGGGGAATTCTTCTCCATCTGCTTTCGGCATCTCACCGGAATATTCAGAAATATCTAATCAAAACAAAGCATTATGATGTGGCATCGACTTTGCAATACCAGTTGTCATACATCGATAATGGAGGTGAAGACCATGACAGCGAAAAAGAAAATACTCTTGATCGACGATGACCGGGATTTTCTGATGGCGACCAAACTGATTCTCGAAAAAGGCGGCTATGAGGTCCACCTCGCCGAGGATGGAAAGACAGGTCTGGAAATGGTGGCGTCGGTCGCGCCGGATCTCACGATCACGGACATGATGATGGAAACCTGGGGAGAGGGATTCGCCGTGGTTTCCAAGATCCGCCAGATGAAAGAGGGTAGGGACATGCCCCTGATAGTGCTGAGCGCCGTCGATCTCCAGGGCCCCTATCAGTCCTATGAACCGTCCGATGAATCGCCGAAAGTCGATATGGTGTTGCACAAACCGGTCAAGGCCGATGACCTTTTGAAATTCGCAGCCGAACTTCTGGATTGAGCCTATGACCGAACAAACAAGACATGATCTGATCCTCATCATAGATGATGAGGAATCGATACGGGATGGATGCCGGCAGGCCCTTGAAAAGATGGGTTACTCCGTGATCAGCACCGGTGACGGACAGGAAGGGATCAAACTTGCCCGCGAGAAACAGCCTGATGTGGCCTATGTTGATCTCAAGCTGCCCGGTATATCGGGGATGGACATCATCGAAATTCTCTCGCGGGAACTGCCCGACCTGGTGCTCATCGTTGTCACCGGGTATGCATCGATCGTGTCTGCCGTGGAATCCATGAAAAAGGGTGCCTATGATTACCTGCCGAAACCCTTCACGCCGGACCAACTCAGGGCGGTAACGCGTCGTGCTCTGGAGCATCGCGACCTGAAGGTCGAGGCACTGAAGCTGAAGGAGGAAAAGGAAGAGATACAGCGAAACTTTATAACTTTCGTGAGCCACGAGATGCGCTCGCCCCTCGTCACAATCCAGCAGTACATAGAATCACTGAAGGTCGTCGCCGGAGAATGCCTGGGGGAGCAGGAACGGCAGATCATTGATCGTATCGAGAAACGGATCCAGAACCTCGAGGACCTTGTCGAGCACTGGCTTGATATCAGCAGGATAGAGAAGGGGACACTCATCCAGAAGGAACCCGTCAGTCTCGCCGGGATCATCCAGAGAAGCGTGGATGAAATGATGCCGCTCAGCGAACGGAGGGGTATCGTTCTTCACAGTACGATCCCGCCTGATCTGCCGAAGGTGATCGGCGACGCGGAAAGCCTCATCCGGGTCCTCATCAATATAATCGGAAACGCGACAAAATACACGCCGAGCGGAGGAACCATATCGATCGCCGCCGATCATGACGAGCTGTACGTCACCGTGGCAATCACCGATACGGGTATCGGCATTCCACAGGACAAGATCCCCTTTATTTTTGAGCCCTTCTACCGGGCAAAGGGAAATGAGGATAACTACCGGGGGTCGGGCCTGGGGTTGACCTTCTGCAAACGGATAATGGAAGCGCACCGGGGCATGATAGAGGTGACTTCAAAGGAAGGCGAAGGGTCGACGTTCCTGTTGCGGTTTCCCCGGTAACCCCATGGATGGAGCAGGAAAAAGAAAATGAGGACGGCGGTGTCTGTTTCCGCCGTCCCCTTTTGAGAACAACTCAGGCAAAGGCGGTTGATACTGAGATCAGCAGACCGGCCGCAAAAATGACCGCCCCGAGACCGGCACCACCGGCAGTCGCGATGATGGGTGCAATGCCTAAAAGAAGAAAACCAAAGGCGAAACGTGCCTCTCTTGAGTCCATAGTATCCTCCTTGTTGTCAATCTGTTGTCTTTTCTATGCTGACGGCGGAAATAACCGGGTCTTTCCCTGAAAACAGGTTCTTCATCACGATTCCAAGCACCGCGACCCGGTCACCCACCCTGATATTCTGTTCCGGCGACGTGAACATGATCACCCGAATTCCGGCTGAGCCCTCCCTGAGGTGGAAGTGGGGTCTGTTCAGCCATCGAAAGGTGATCCGTTCCACCCGTCCCGCTGTCCGCAACACCGTTCCGGTCATCCCCCGGTTGATCCGGTCCATCTTGATGAACCGGGCAGTACCGCCGACGTTCTCGGCAGCCCTGACGTAGCTCCTGCGGCTCATCCATGCGAGCGTGAAGGGTATTACGATCAGCATGACGAGACCGGGTATGGCGAAGAGCAGGAACCTCTCATCCCCGGTGGCGTGGTAATGGAGCGCCACCGCCACAGCGCATATGATGAATGTTATCCATGCAAGGGCCGACACGGTATGTTCCTATTCAGTGGGTACTTCCTTTCTGAACATGAGGAAGTAGGCCACGCCGATAAAGAGGAATCCGCCGAAAATGTTACCGATGGTGACGGGAAAGATATTCCACAGCCACACATCCGACCAGCTCAGGCCGCCGTTTGCCGCCAGCAGTCCACCCGTTTTTTCGATAACCGCGGGATACCAGTCGCAGAGAAATTTTCCGGCCGGGAGGAAATACATGTTCGCGACACAGTGCTCGAAACCGGAGGCGACGAAGGCCATGATGGGGAACCAGATGCCGAAGAACTTTCCAATGATGTCATCGGCCGTTATGGCAAGCAGAATGGCGATGTTGACGAGAAAGTTACAGCCGATGGCCTTCATGAAACAGGACCACAGCCCTATTGATCCGACAGCCTTGTACGTGAGAATTTTGCCCGTGGCGATACCGATGGCGGACATTCCAAAGGCGTTGACGGCCATTGTCCCGTCGGCCTGACCAGTGATGAAAGGACCGATGGCCATCAGGTAGGCGTAAAAGAACGAACCGATGACGTTTCCGATATAGACCCACACCCAGTTTCTCAGAACGGAACCCCAGGTGGCGCGTTTCATCATCGCCGCCATGGGAACGATCATACAGTCGCCCGTAAAGAGCTCCATTCCGGTAAGGACGATCGCGATGAGTCCGACGGGGAACACGGCGCCGCCCACCAGCTTGGCTATTCCGGCGCCGAGCACGGCGCCCGTGCCGGTCACGCAAACCGTGCAGAGCGCTCCTCCGATAGCGATATAGGCACCAGCCATAAAGCCGCGGAGCAGAAGTTGAAAGACCGATAACTTTGATTTGTAGACTCCTGCGTTACCGACAAGAGCCACCATTTTTGCCGGGGCATTGAAAGCCATAATGATACCTCCATTTCAATGAATATATAGGACAGTATACGGACACCGCCCACCGCGCTCTTCCATCATCCGTCAGATCCAGTTCGGGATACGGCAGCCCGTGAGCGGAAGCCATTGTTCAACTTGCAAAGGCTTCCTTGACTTCCTTTTTCCAGATGCACAGAAGCTTTCCACCGTGAGACTGGCACTGGACGAGCTCCCATTCACTTTCTCCCTCCTGGTCAAGGATACCCTTGAAGTATTCAAGACCTCCGGGGATGCCGTCGATGACGCAGGAGCCCGATTCATCGCAACTGATTGCATCGGGGGGGATCACGGCGTCAAGATCGATGATACTTGATTTGTACTTCCATCGTGGCATTGCACTACCTCCTCATTGTATTTTCGTACCTCACGCTGCCGCTTCGACCCTGACCGCGCAGACCTTGAATTCCGGTATTTTGCCGATGGGGTCGAGAGCCGGGTTCGTCAGCAGGTTGACGGCGGCCTCTCTGAAATGGAAATTCATGAAGATCGTGCCCGCAGGAGGCCGGTCGATGACCAAGGCCTTCGCGGATACGGTGCCGCGGCGGGATGTGACCTTGACGATGCCACCATCGCTGATGCCGAATTTCAGGGCATCATCGGGATGTATTTCCACAAGGCTCTCAGGGAACCGCTCAACAAGTCCCTCGTTGCGCCGGGTCATGGTTGCCGTGTGGAAATGATAGAGGACGCGGCCGGTGGTAAGGATCAACGGATATTCCGCATCGGGCAGTTCGTCCGACGGCCGGTAGTCTATGGGAGAGAACAACCCGAGACCGCGGGAGAACTTGTCCTTGTGAAGGAACTTCGTGCCGGGGTGATCCGTGTCCGGGCAAGGCCACGGGATCCCTTCTTTTTCGATTCGTTCATAGGTGATACCGCCGTAACTGGGGGTGAGAGCGCGGATCTCTTCCATGATTTCCTGCGAGGAATCATATGTCATGGTGTATCCCATGCGTGTTGCCAGATCGGGAATGATCTCCCAGTCCGCCTTCGCTTCTCCCGGCGCCTCGACGGCCTTTCTGATACGCTGGACCCGCCGTTCCGTGTTCGTGAAGGTGCCATCCTTCTCCGCAAAACACGCAGAGGGCAGGACCACGTCGGCAAGTTCAGCCGTCTCGGTCAGGAAGATATCCTGGACCACCAGGATATCGAGATTTTCCAGTGATTCTCTCACATGTTTCAGGTCGGGATCGCTGAGCATGGGATTCTCCCCCATGATATAAAGCCCCTTCACCTTTCCTTCATGGGCAGCGTTCATTATTTCGACCACTGTTAGTCCTGGATTCAAGGACAGGGGAGCGTTCCATGCCGAACTGAATTTTTTTCTTGCTTCCTCACTGGCGACCTGCTGGTACCCGGTAAAAACATTGGGAAGAGCGCCCATGTCACAGGCCCCCTGGACGTTGTTCTGGCCTCGAAGGGGATTGACACCACCGCTTTCGATCCCCACGTTCCCGCAGAGCATGGCGAGATTGGCGCAGGACTTCACGGCATCGGTTCCGTGTGTATGCTGGGTGAGTCCCATGGCATAGAGGATCGATGCCTTTTCGGCCTTCCCATACAGGCGGGCAGCCTTCCTGATATCGCCGGCGGGCACACCTGAGATCTCTTCGACATATTCGGGGGTGTATTTTTCAATGGTCGCGCGGAATTCGTCGAACCCTTCCGTCCGCTCCCGTATATATTCCTGTGCCTGCAGTTCCTCGGCGATGATGACGTTCATTATGCCGTTCAGAACGGCGACATTTGTTCCCGGCCGGGGCTGGAGGTGGATGCTCGCATACTTCACCAGATCGATACGCCGGGGATCGACGACGATCAGGCTTGCACCCCGTCTCCGGATCGCCCGCTTCACGGCGGAACCGATAACAGGATGATTTTCCGTTGTGTTCGTGCCGATGGCGAGAATTGCGTCGGCATATTCGATCTCTCCGATCGAATTCGTCATTGCTCCGCTTCCGAATGTGGCGGCCAGACCGGCCACCGTTACGGAGTGTCAGAGACGGGCGCAATGGTCGACATTGTTGGTGCCGATCACCGCGCGCATGAATTTCTGGAAGAGATAGTTTTCTTCGTTGGTGCAACGGGCCGATGAAAGACCGGCGATGCTGTCGGGCCCGTATTGTTCCTTGATACCGGAGAACTTTTCCGCGATGAAGCCCAGTGCCTCGTCCCAGCTTGCCTCCTGAAGCTCACCGTCCTTTCTGATGAGTGGTGTCTTCAACCGGTCCGGGCTGGACACGAATTCCATGCCGAACCGGCCCTTGGAGCAGAGCATCCCGAAGTTCGGCTCACCGTGATCGACGTTCGTTGTAACCTTGACGATCCTGCCGTCATGGACGTTCAGGTCGAGCTGGCATCCCACCCCGCAGTATGTACAAGTGGTCCTGACCTTTTCGATTTCCCAGGGGCGTCCCTTGAAACGGGCCTTCTTGTATGTCAGGGCACCGACAGGACAGGCGTCGACGCAGGCACCGCAAAAGACGCAATCGGAGTCTATGTAGTCCTCCCCGAAAGCAGGGCCGACGCTGGCTTTTGAACTGCGCATGGAGAAGTCAAGTACCTCGTGAACCTGGATCTCATTGCAGACACGAACGCACCTGCCGCAAAGGATACATTTGTTCATGTCGCGGCATATCATCGAGTTCGTTTCTTCGATCTCATGCTCAGGCGGCTCGATGTCGAAGCGGGGTTTTTCGATTTCCAGCTGATAGACCAGGTCCTGCAACTCGCAATTTCCGTTCTGTTCGCACTGCAGGCAGTTGTGGTCTCCCGACGACCACAGGAGTTCGACGATCATTTTCCGGGCGTTGAGGACCCGTTCCGTGTTCGTTTTTACGACCATTCCCTTGCTCACGGGCATGGCGCAGGACGCCACGAGCGATCGTGCGTTTTCGACTTCGACCATGCACACCCTGCAGGCGCCCACGTTCGTCGTCCCCTTGAAGTAACAGAGGGTGGGGATATATATGCCGTTCGCTCGTGCCGCTTCAAGAATGGTCTGGCCCGGCGATGCTTCTATCACTTTGCCGTCAATGGTCAAACTGATCGTATCCATTGTTACCTCCTGTCTGTTTAGATATTCCTTTTCTAATTGTCTATCGATAACCCCTGGAGCGGAAGATCGAGATTCTGATCAGGTACAATGGTCCTTTTTTACTGTGGACCCATTGTCGTGGGATTTGTCACATATCATTCACCGCAGGGATTCGAAAATCGATTGTCTTTTTACAACATACTTGATTCGTTATGATAATCGACAAATTGAAGTCAAGGACAAAAACTCCCGGGAATATCGGTTCCCGGTTTCAATAAATGATCATGCCGTCACCTTTCACGTATGCGCCGGCGGCCACAGAGAACCGATGTTCGATTTGCAGAGGTGTGGAAATCTTTTCAGCATCGCGGCTTCTGAAAGTTTATTCAGTGAAGAGTGAGAAGTTTCCTTTTCCGGGCCTCCGGGAAGGGGATACGGTCGATGGCATGTGTCCTTGTAAGTGCTGTCAAAAAACCGTCGGGACCATATCCTATTTCCTACCACTTTTCAAGCGGGAAATAGGGGGATACCAGCCTCCGGTCTTTTCTTTTCATAATGAAGGTTTGAATGCTTTGAAAGTGAAAGAGTATTGACAGTGTGCATGTTATTAGTATAGAAAAACGTACCATTGCCGGAGAAAAAAGTTGCTTTTCGCCGGATGATGGTGTAAAGAATCGCGGATTTGTCGAAACCTATAATTAAATACTGGACTCCTTGCCCGGGTCGGGAATCCGGGCTACAGAGCCGTGAGGAGGTGTTCATTTGAGAAGATACGAAACTGTCTTCATCGTTCACTCCGACCTGTCATCGGATGAACTCAACAGTCTGGTAGAGCGCTACCAATCAATCATAACATCGCTGAAGGGGATCATCATCAGGCTCGATAACTGGGGAAAGCGAAGGCTTGCCTACCCCATCGAGAAGCGCCGGGAAGGTACGTACATATTCGTCGAGTTCGCTTCCGACAATGATGCCGTTTTCGAAATGGAAAGAAATTTCAAGATCGATGAACGGATCATGCGGTACCTGACGGTCAAGCTCAGCGATCATGTCGATCCCGTAAAGCTTGAGGAGGAACTGGCGGCGGCCGCGGCGAAACGCGAGGCTCAGGCTCAGGCTCAGGCAGCGGCCCAGGTACTGGAGGAATCGGCCGCCGAGGGCGAAACGCACTCTGAGACCCCGGTCGAGGAGGAACCTGCGCCTGAATCGCCGGCACCCGAGGAGAGTGCGGCGGAAGTGAAACCGTCGGATCCCGGTGCTGAAACGGATACAGAAGAAAAGACGGGGGATGAATAACGATGGCTGAAGAGAGAGAAACAAGAACAACCGGGACACGGGCCCCGGGAGGACGGGGACCGGCCACACGGGGACCGGTCACACGGGGTCCGGGAGGACGGGGACCGGGGGGAAGAAGCGCTTCCGCGTCGCGGGGCGGCAAGAAGTTCTTTCACCGACGGAAAGTATGCCGGTTCTGCGTCGACTCCGAATTAAAGATAGATTATAAAAATCCTGCGATCCTGAGGAATTTTCTGACCGAGAGGGGGAAGATCATTCCACGACGGATCACCGGAACCTGCGCGAAGCATCAGAGAGAGTTGACGGTTGCCATCAAACGGTCGCGATCACTGGCATTGCTTCCCTATGTTGTTTCCGAGGCATAGAAACATAGCGGGTCCTGAGACGTTTCCGGCACTGAATGGTTCGACACCGCGTGCGACCGCAGAAAGGAGGCGTACCGTCCTTTGCGCGACGAGCGGGTAATGTCCGTGGGTATATTCCGGGGAACGGCCGAATAAGAGGAAATCCGGTTTTCATAATGGTGGAGGTGTCCCGATTCGGGAATATTTTTTTGCTGTTGCCATTACCTCTCTCATGTTCGTCACCGTATCAGTGGTTCCGGTGATGGGGTCCCTGAGCGCCGTTCTTGTGCCGCTTCCCCTGCTGTATTATTACTCCCGGTTCGGCAGAGCGCCAGGTGTGATCGTTTTTGGTCTTGCCCTGTTGATCACGGTGATCGTATCACCCCTGACAGGGTCGGCTCCCGACATCCGTTTTCTCATTCTGTCCGCCCTGATCGGTCCCGTTCTTTCTGAAACGCTCAGGAAAAACTATTCGGTGGAACGAACCGTGGTACAGACCACGGGTATAATTCTGCTTGCCGGATGCTCTGTGCTTCTTTATGAAAGTGTCGTCCGCGACTTCAGTCCCTGGCGGCTCATTGAAACGTCCATCCTGGAAATGGTCCGTTACAATCTTGATGCCTACCCGGCGGGGGAAATGTCACGGCAGATTGAATTCATCAGGGAAAATGCTCCCCTCATCGCGAAAGCCGTGACCCACCTCTTCCCCGGCCTTGTCATAGCGGCCACGGCCTTTTCCGTCTGGGTGAACATCCTTGAAGGAAGAGTTCTTTTTACAATGAGAAGGATGTGGTACCCCGATTTCGGTACCCTTTCCCGGTGGAAGGCCCCGGACAGTGTTGTCTGGCTGCTCATCGGTGCGGGCGTTTTTATCATAATCCCGCTCTGGTGGATACGGGTCGTCGGATTCAACATGATGATCGTTCTATTTTTAGTCTATCTGCTTCAGGGGGTGGCGATCGTCTCATATTATTTTCAACAGAAAAACATCCCCCTGTTTTTCCGGGGGTTTGCATATTTTATGATTTTTGCCCAGCAGTTCCTATTGCTTGTTGTCATCGGGCTGGGAATTGTCGATATC
Organism: Deltaproteobacteria bacterium; assembly: GCA_016933965.1. NCBI lineage: Bacteria > Pseudomonadati > Myxococcota > Myxococcia > Deltaproteobacteria bacterium. The sequence goes on from JAFGTS010000042.1 coordinate 27,111, forward strand.
TGGGCCGATTTTCGAAAACTGAACCGCTCATCGCAAGTTTGAGTACCTTTTTGTTTTGATTCGTTGTATTGTTATGAACATTCACCCTCACAACGAATATTGATGCTCACAAACAATGATGGCCTCGTAAAAAGCCGCAATACCCATGCAGATGGGGAGGCTTTGTAAAAAGCTCCGGAGGCAGGACGCGCGGATCCTGAGGAATGAAACGTACGTGTTCGTACGTCGCAATGACGAAGGAGGAGCTGGGTGCTGCATATGGACGTTTTACGAAGTCGTCAACAATGAATCCGGTGAAGGAGGATTGCATGAAGGTTATTTTGAAGGAGAACGTAAAGGACCTCGGAAAAACGGGAGATGTGGTCAATGTGTCCGACGGCTATGCCCGGAACTTCCTTATCCCGCGGGGACTGGTGATAGAGGCGAGCAACAAGAACGTGAAGACGCTCGAGCACGAAAAGCGCCTGATCGCGAAGAAAGTGGAGAGAGAAAAAGAAAAGGCACAGCTTCAGGCCGACAGGATTGCGGGTATGACGATTACCGTCTTTCGCAAGGTCGGCGAACAGGAAAAACTTTTCGGCTCCGTGACCACAAAGGATGTTGAAACGGCGCTGAGCGAGCAGAATATCGAGATGGACCGTAAAAACATCATTCTTGAAGAGCCGATCAAGAGTCTCGGTGAATTTCCCGTCAAGGTGAAGCTTCACCGCGAGATCTCCGTGGAGATAACGGTTATCGTAAAGGCCGAGGAATAGGACGATCCCATGAAACAGGGCGATGCTACTCTCTATAAAGTTCCACCGCAGAATCTCGAAGCGGAGCAGTCCGTCCTGGGCGGCATCCTTCTGGACAATATTGCCGTCAACAACGTCATCGAGGTCCTGGAGGTAGAGGATTTTTACAGTGAGGCGCACAAGAAGATATACACCGCTCTTATCGCCCTCTCGGACAGGAACGAGCCCTGCGACCTGATAACCCTGAGCAGCATCATGAGGGACAGAAAGGAGCTTGACACGGTCGGCGGTGAGGCCTACCTCGCGTCACTGGTTGACTCGGTTCCCTCTGCGGCGAACATCGTGTATTACGCGAAAATAGTCAAGGAGAAGGCGATCCTGCGGAAACTGATCGGGGCCGCGACCAGGATAATCCAGCAGAGTTACGATTCAGGTACGGACATAGACAGTATCCTGGACGCGTCGGAACATTCCATATTTGAGATCTCCGAGAACAAGATAAAGCCGGCTTTCTATCCGATAAAAGAGATCATCAAGGATAGTTTCCGGTCCATAGAGGCCCTGTACGAGCGGAAATCCCTGATAACGGGTGTTCCCACGGGATTTCAAAAGGTCGATGAACTGACCTCGGGTCTTCAGAAGGCCGACCTGATCGTCGTGGCGGGGAGACCGAGCATGGGCAAAACCGCCTTCGCCATCAACATAGCACAGCAGACGGCCATAGAGCACAACATCCCCGTGGCCATCTTCTCCCTTGAGATGTCCAAGGAACAGCTTGCCTTCCGCATGCTTGCATCCGAGGCACGGGTCGATTCGCAACGCCTGCGAAAGGGATTTCTGGGGGACCTGGATTGGCCGAAGCTGACAACGGCTGCGGGAAAATTGTCGGAGGCCCCCATTTACATCGATGACACACCGGCTATTTCCGTCCTTGAAATGAAGGCCAAGGCGCGAAGGCTCAAGGCCGAGAGGGGACTCGGCCTGGTCGTCCTTGATTACCTGCAGTTGATGCGGGGCCGGGATTTGTCGTTGCCGCGTGAACAGGAGATCTCCGAGATCAGCCGTTCACTCAAGGCCCTGGCAAAGGAACTGGATATTCCCGTCATGGCCCTCTCACAGCTGAACCGGCAGGTCGAGGCGCGGGCGGACAAACGCCCACAGCTCGCAGACCTCAGGGAATCGGGGGCGATCGAACAGGATGCCGATGTGATCATGTTCATCTACCGTGATGAGGTCTATAACAAATCGGAAGATAATCCCGAGAAGGGAAAAGCCGAGATCATCGTCGGCAAACAGAGAAACGGGCCCACTGGCCTGGTGAACCTTGTTTTTCTGAAAGAATATACGCGATTTGAAAATCTCGCCGTCGGTTTCGAGGACTGACCGTCTACCGCTCCGGCAAAAGCCCCCGTTCTTCTCCCAGATAGGGCAGGGCCGTCCGGAGCTTTCTCAGGGCTTCCTTTTCGATCTGGCGGGCCCGTTCCCGCGTGATGTTGAAGCGATCGCCGATCTCCTGCAAGGTTTCCGGTTTTTCCGCCATTGTCCTGTGTTTGATGATGTAATATTCGCGCTCGTTCAGATGAGAGAGCGCCCCGTCGATGTTTTTCTTGACCAGTGCCGTTTCTTGCTTCCTGATAAGGGCGTCTTCCTGGCTGATCCCCTCATCGGCGAGCTGATCGATGTACATTGAATCGCCTTCATCATCGATGGAAGCGTCGAGAGAGACATCGCGGTTCATCAACCGCAGGTCCATTTCCTCTATTTCCGTTTCCTTGACGTTGAGCAGGTCCGCTATTTCTTTGAATTCCGGATTTTTTTCAGATATTCCCTCAAGCTTGCGTTTTGCCTGGGCGAGCTTGAAGAAAAGCTTGCGCTGGGCCTGCGTCGTGCCGATCTTCACGATGCTCCATGTCTTCATGATGTAATTCTGCATGTAGGCCCGGATCCACCACACGGCATAGGAGATCAGGCGGTAACCCCTGTAGGGATCGAATTTTTTTACGGCGTGCATGAGCCCGATGTTGCCTTCCTGGATCAGGTCTATCAGTTTTATCCCGTAGTTCCTGTACTCGTGGGCGATCTTTACGACGAACCGCAGGTTTGACGTGACCAGTTTCTCCGCCGCTTCCATGTCGTTCGTCTTGACGAAGCTGACGGCAAGTTTGAATTCCTCTTCGGCCGTCAGAATGGGAAACTGGTTGATCTCGGATATGTAAAGGTCCAGTGTGTCGGTTACTGCCGGAAGCTGCATGTCTGTCTGTGATAAACCCCCTGTCAATTTTCAAATTTAACATTCTAACGATATGAGGTCCTGCAGTCAAGGCTTTTTAACCTCTTGCTTTCCTTGACAGAGCTCGCGGCCATGGTTAGATTAACACCGAAAGCGGATGATGAAAAAACCCGTTACAGGAGGTCCCGTGAAATCAGTCAATACGTCGATCATGGAGTTCGCCGGCAGATTCGCGAAGGAGATAAAGGCGAAAGCGATACTGGTGTACGGTGACGTGGCCCAGGATATCGTTCTCGATCAGGACAAGGACGGATATTACCGGACGATCCTGATCACCCGGGATGGCGGAGAAACGAAAGCGGACGGAGGCGTAAAGACGATCACCATTCCCGATGTGGAGTTCACCCGTCTGAGCCAGATCAAAATAGCCGTTACAAAGGGCATAGCCACGGGTCTTTTTGAAAAGGGGGACAAACTGGTCTGCCTGACAGGGATCACCCGGTTCGGGTACATAGACAGCATCTTCATCATCGATGTGGGTAAGGAATTTGAAATACTCACCTCGGAAGATATTTCGGATTTTTTTGAAGGTATATACCCTGAGGTCTTTGAAACGGTCCTCAACATCGCCCTTGAGCTCGGTGCTCAGGGCAGGGAAGGCCGCCAGGTCGGGACCATTTTCATCCTCGGTGACCATGAACGGGTCATGCAGTTGTCGCGGCAGATGATCATCAATCCCTTCATGGGCTATAAAGAGGAAGAGCGAAACATCCTCGATCAGAACCTGCGGGAAACGATCAAGGAGTTCTCGGCCCTTGACGGGGCGTTCATCGTCAAGGAAAACGGTGTTCTGGTCACGGCGGGAAGGCATCTGAGCGCTGCCCTGGAAAGCAAGGAATTCCCGCAGGGTCTCGGAAGCAGGCATATAGCGGCCGCGGGAATTACAAGCGTTACCGACGCCATTGCCATCGTCGTTTCCGAATCGACGGGCACGGTGAGAATCTTCAAGAAAGGAAAGATGTTTGTTGATATTGAAAAAGCGTGAGGGTCGCAATGAGGCGATAGGCCGACAACGGGAGTGAGAGCGTCCCGCCGGCGGGCATCCCGGCCGGGATGGAGTATGAGCGGTGTGATGCTCGAGGCTTGTCGCTTTTTTGTGAAAAGGAGGACATATGAGATTTGATAAATTAACATTGAAACTTCAGGAAGCCCTTCAGAATGCTGAAACCATTACCGGTAACTACGGCCACCAGGGTGTTGATGCGGAGCAGCTGCTCCTCGCCATGGTTCAGCAGCCCGAAGGGATCGTTCCGGAGATATTGAAAAAGCTCGGCACCGATCCGGTGCAGATCGAGGGGGAACTTGCAAGGGTCCTGAAACGGCTTCCCTCTGTTTCCGGTGCCGACGAACGATATATGAGCCCCCGGTTGAAGAAGGTCCTTGACCGCTCCTTCTCGGAGGCTTCGCAGTTCCAGGATGAATATGTGAGTGTGGAGCATGCGCTGCTCGCCATTGCCGAGGACGATGGAGAGGCCGGCCGGATCCTGAAAAAGAACGGCGTGACACGGGACGCGATACTCCAGGTTCTCGTCGATATCCGGGGCGGCCAGCGGGTGACCGATCAGAACCCGGAAGAAAAATACCAGGCCCTGAAACGGTTCGCGAAGGATTTCAACGAAATAGCCAGAAAAGGCGGTTTTGATCCCGTTATCGGGCGGGATGATGAAATTCGACGGATCATGCAGGTCCTGTCGCGGAGAACGAAAAACAACCCCGTTCTGATTGGTGAGCCCGGTGTGGGTAAGACGGCGATCGTGGAAGGCCTGGCGCAGCGGATCGTCAACGGTGACGTGCCGGAAAGCCTGAAGGACAAGAGGGTCATCGGTCTCGACATCGGGGCCCTTGTGGCCGGAGCGAAATACCGGGGCGAGTTCGAAGACCGGCTGAAGGCGGTCCTCAAGGAAGTGACCGCCGCGCAGGGAGAGATCATCCTTTTTATTGACGAGCTGCATACCATGGTCGGGGCCGGGGCCGCGGAAGGCGCCGTGGATGCTTCGAACATGCTGAAACCGGCCCTCGCACGCGGTGAGCTGCGCTGCGTGGGCGCAACGACACTGAACGAATACCGGAAGTATATCGAAAAGGATGCGGCCCTTGAGCGGCGTTTTCAACCCATCATCGTTCAGGAACCGACCGTGGAGGATACCATTGCGATCCTGCGCGGTCTGAAGGAGCGGTACGAGGTTCACCACGGTGTGAGGATCACCGATGCGGCGCTCATTGCGGCGGCAACCCTTTCGGACCGTTATATCAGCGACCGGTTTCTGCCCGACAAGGCAGTTGACCTCATCGATGAGTCGGCATCCCGTCTCAGGATCGAACTGGACAGCATGCCGGCGGAAATAGACACGGTCGAGAGAAAGATCATGCAACTCGAGATAGAGCGGGAATCCCTGAAAAAGGAAAGCGACACCTCGTCGAGGGAGCGCCTTGATAAACTGAACAGGGAACTGGCGGAGCTTGAAGAATCCCGGGACGGCATGAAGCTGCACTGGACCCGGGAAAAGGACGCCATCAAGGCGATCCAGACCATCAAGGAAAGCCTGGAGGAGTGCAAGACGGCTGAACAGAATGCCATGCGTGACGGTGACCTGGCGAAGGCGGCCGAGATACGGTATGACACACTGGTGCGTCTCGAAAAGGAGTTGGCTCAGAAGACGGGAGAGCTGGCACAGTTACAGCAGGATGCAAAAACCCTGAAGGAAGAAGTGGACGAAGAGGATGTCGCGGAGGTCGTGGCGAAATGGACGGGTATTCCCGTGGCCCGCATGATGGAAAGCGATATCCAGAAACTGCTCCACATGGAGGAGCGCCTCAAGCTCCGGGTCGTGGGACAGGACGAGGCGATACGGATCGTTTCAAATGCCCTTCGCCGGGCGCGGTCGGGGCTCCAGGACCCGAACCGGCCGATCGGTTCCTTCATCTTCATGGGACCTACCGGTGTGGGAAAGACGGAGTTGAGCAAGGCCCTCGCGGAATTCATGTTCGATGACGAGCACGCCATGGTGCGGATCGATATGTCGGAGTTCATGGAAAAGCATTCCGTCGCCCGGCTTATCGGTGCCCCTCCCGGGTATGTGGGGTATGAAGAGGGCGGGTACCTGACCGAGTCGGTCCGCCGCCGGCCTTATTCGGTCCTGCTCTTTGATGAGATTGAAAAGGCCCATCCCGATGTCTTCAATATCCTGCTTCAGATACTCGATGACGGCAGGCTGACGGACGGGCACGGCCGTACCGTCGATTTCAAGAATACCATCAATATTATGACGTCGAACATCGGCGGCCAGTGGTTGCAGGATCCCACTCTTGAGAGCGAGGAACAGCATCGACGGACGATGGACGCCCTGCGGGCGACATTCAAGCCGGAATTCCTGAACCGGATCGACGATATCATTACCTTCAGGGCACTGACCCTGAGTGATATCGCCCATATCGTCGACATCCAGATGAAGATGCTCAGGAAACGGCTGTCCGGCAGGAAAATGGACATTGAGTTGACCAAAAAGGCAAAACAGCATATTGCAGAGATCGGATTCAACCCGACTTACGGAGCCCGGCCGCTGAAGCGGGCACTTCAGAAACTGGTCGAGGACCGTCTGGCGCTGGAGATCCTCGAAGGCGTATTCGTTGAGGGAGACCGCATCCTGGTCGATATTGACGAAAACGGGTCGGTCGTGTTTACGAAAAAATAAGGGTCTGATGACCGCTTCAAAAGGGATACAAATACGGGCAACGTACCGGTAACATACCGGTAACATGTGATTATGGAGGTATATCAATGAATACCATGAGAACCGTCATTCTACTCGGCGCGTTGACGGGGCTTTTGATCCTGATCGGGGGATATTTCGGCGGGACGCAGGGAATGGTCATTGCCTTTCTCTTTGCGGTGATCATGAATTTCGGGAGTTACTGGTTCTCCGACAGGATCGTCCTGTCCATGTACCGCGCGCAGGAAATATCCGAGAGTGATACCCCGGAACTTTATGCGATCGTAAAGGATCTCGCTCTTCGGGCGGGTATTCCCATGCCGCGGGTCTGCATCGTTCCCAGCGGTACTCCGAATGCCTTCGCCACCGGCAGGGATCAGGAACATGCCGTCGTGGCGGTAACGGAAGGGATCCTGAGGGTCCTCAACCGTGATGAGCTTGAGGGTGTTCTGTCCCACGAACTGACCCATATCAAGAACAAGGACATGATGATCGGTTCCATCGCGGCTACCATTGCCGGTGCGGTCATGGTCCTTGCCGGCATGGCGCGGTGGGCGGCCATTTTCGGGTTCGGCGGCGGTGATGACGATGAAGGGGGTGGCATTGTCGGCCTCCTCCTTATGTCCATCCTTGCGCCCATAGCCGCAATGCTGATCCAGATGGCCATTTCACGGTCCCGGGAGTACCTCGCCGACGAGGGGGGAGCCAGGATATCAGGCAAACCCGAGGGACTGGCAAACGCCCTCGAGAAACTCTCGCGGGCCTCGCAGGCCATGCCCATGCGGGCAAATCCCTCTTCGGCGCATCTCTTTATCGTCAATCCCCTGACGGCGAAATCCTTCGCCGCCCTCTTCAGCACCCATCCCCCTGTTGAAAAGAGGGTGGAGCGATTGAGGAACATGAAGATAGCGTAGTAACGAGCAATTTGCAAACTGTCGATCACGGAAGCCACCGTGCCGGTACCGGGCGGTGGCTTTTTTTGCAAGTGCCTGGGTGCGGGATGAGGATAAGAAGGATTATGCGGATTACGGATTAGCGGATTACGGATTAGGGTGGGTAGATCAAAAAAATGTTCCCGATTTCCGATTCCCGAATCACGAATCACGAATTCAGTATCCCGAATCACGATGATGGTGGACATGGAGCCTGCTTTGTGGTACAAATCTTGACCGTCGGTTATATGTTTAAAGAATTGAAATCAGGAGGGTAATATGACCGAAGGGAATGACGAAGAAAAGGGGTTTGTCATTAAGGACAGAAGGCGTTTCAGCGGGGAGGGCGAGGCCCGGGCAGAATCCGGGACGGAAGAAAAGCCTGCTGAAAAGATAACAGATCAGCAGAAGGCGGCGAAAGAAGAAGCACCTGAAGAGCAGTCCGGGGGACGGGAGCGGAGGGAACCCGGCCCCGGTGAACAGGCGCAGGAGAGCGAAGAGGAAGACTATGTGCTTCCCGAGGTGAATTTCGCCACCTTTATTCTGTCGCTGCACACCTCCGCCCTCTTTCACTTCGGTGAACTGCCGGATCCCGTGACGAACGAACGCCGGAAGAATATTGCGGCCGCGAAACAGACCATCGATATTGTGGACATGCTGAAGAAAAAGACACAGGGGAATCTCGAGGAGGAGGAACAGCACCTGATCGACGGGGTCCTCTATGAATTAAGGATGCGTTATGTGAAAGAGGCCAAGGAGTGATCACCAGACTTGCGCCGGCGAAGGTGAATCTGTATCTGAAAGTTCTCGGTAAACGGGCGGACGGCTATCATCATATTTTGACCCTGATGCAGCGCGTCGGTCTCTATGATGAATTGACCTTTTCCCCCGGATCTGACGGACTGGCGGTTCGATGTCCCGGAAGCGAACTTCCTGAAGACAAAGGGAATATCGTTCATCGGGCGGCCCGGTCTCTCTTTGAGCACGTGTCACGATCCCCCGGCGTGGAGATAACCATAGGAAAGAACATTCCCATAGCGGCCGGTCTTGGAGGCGGGAGTTCCGACGCTGCAACGACCCTCCTGACGCTGAATGAAATGTTCGAATTCGGCTGTTCCGGGGAAGAACTGATGAAGATCGGTGCCCGTATCGGGGCGGACGTTCCCTTTTTCATTTTCGGGAAAACGGCCTGGGCGACCGGTATCGGCGAGCGTCTCGAACCCGCCGGAGATATTCCCGCTTTGTCGTTCCTCCTGGTCAATCCGGGCTTTGAATTGTCCACACGTACGGTGTATGAAGGCTTAAAAATGGGATTGACAAACGGGGTAATACAATATAATATGCCGCGATTCCAAACACTGACCCAGGTTGTTAGAGGATTGTATAACGATTTGGAGAGGGTATCTATACGGCTGCACCCCGTTATATCGGAGATCAAGAAGCTTCTCATGGAACACGGGGCAATCGGTTCATTAATGTCCGGCAGTGGCCCTACCGTTTTCGGAATCTTCAGGAATGAGGAAGATACAATTGCGGCTGAACGGGAAGTAGCAAAGGTGCAGGTCGGTTCTGTGTTCAGGGCACAATCCATCCCATGATTTTTGATGTAATGGGGCGTCGTCAAGTGGTAAGACACAGGATTTTGGTTCCTGCATTCGGAGGTTCGAATCCTCCCGCCCCAGCCATTTATAACGGAAGAATGAAATAATCAGATGCTTGAGAGAATCAAGATATTTTCGGGAAATTCAAACATTCACCTGGCGGAAGGTATCTGCAGGAAACTGGGCGTGCGGCTTGGAGATGCCCAGGTGACCACCTTCAGCGACGGAGAGACCCGGGTCGAGATCGATGAAAATGTCCGGGGAATGGATGTCTTCATCATTCAATCCACCTGTACCCCCGTGAACAACAGCCTGATGGAATTGCTCATCATGATCGATGCCATGAAGCGGGCCTCGGCTGATCGGATCACGGCTGTTATTCCCTATTACGGCTATGCCCGGCAGGACAGAAAGGTGGTTCCCCGGGCGCCGATCACGGCCAAGCTGGTGGCCGACCTGATCACCACCGCCGGCGCGACCCGCATCCTGTCCGTTGATCTGCACGCCGGCCAGATCCAGGGCTTCTTCAATATTCCCGTGGACAATCTTTACGCAACGCCGCTCCTTCTCGACTACATACGAAACAGGCAGATGAAAAACATGGTGATCGTATCACCCGATACGGGTGGCGTCGTCCGGGCCCGGGCCTTTGCCAGACGGCTCGGTGCATCACTGGCGATCGTCGACAAGCGCAGGGATACGCCGAACGAATCGCAGGTTATGAATATCATCGGGTCTGTCAGGGACATGAACGTTATCATCCTCGACGACATGATCGACACGGCGGGAACCATGGTGCAGGCCGCGGAGGCCTTGAAGGAGAACGGGGCGCTGGAGGTCACGGCGTGTTGTACGCATCCCGTCCTGTCGGGCCCTGCCATTGAACGGATCGAAGCATCGGAGATCTCGGAGGTTGTGGTTACCGACACCATCCCTCTCAGAGAGAACGCGCATTCCTGTTCGCGGATAACCATTTTATCCATTGCTGATACGCTCAGCGAGGCGATCAAGCGCATTTATTATAATGAATCAATCAGTTCGTTGTTTGTATAGGAGAATTGCATGAAGACGATGACGTTGGAAGCATGGCGCCGCGAGGATACCGGGAAGGGTGCTTGCAGAAGATTACGGGCCGAGGGACGTGTGCCGGCCGTTTTTTACGGGTATCAGGCGGACCCTGTTTCGCTGTCTGTGCGTGATGCGGAATTGATCAGGCTTATTGAGATGGCGCGCATTGAAAGCCTTTTCGTCAACCTTGCCATCAGCGACGATGATACCGTTCATGAAAAACTCTCCATCATCAAGGATTACCAGGTGAATTCGGTCAAGAAGCATCTTGTTCATGCCGATTTCTATGAAATCAAGATGGATAGAGAAGTGGTCATAGAACTTCCCATAAGTCTGGTCGGAGAACCGGCCGGTCTTGAACAGGGGGGTGAGCTGACCCAGTCGAAGCGGGAATTGAAGGTCTCCGGACTCCCTTCGATACTGCCCGAGGCGGTCGAGGTGAATGTCAGCCATCTGGAACTCGGCGATTCCCTGCGGGTTGCCGATGTGGCACTGGCTGAGGGAATTACCGCCCTTGATTCGGAGGATTCGGTGATTGCCACCGTCGTCGCGACACGGCGGGCCCTGACCGCTGCAGAGATGGAGCAAGCCGAAGCCGCCGAGGCTGCCGAGGAAGCGTCCGCTGTTGAGGAAGCCGCTGAAGAAGCCGCAGCCGAAGAGGGCAGTGAGGAGAAAGGCGAGTAGCGTTTATACAATGCTTCCCCTGAAGCTCATTGCCGGTCTTGGCAATCCGGGTGACCGGTATCTGCACAGCCGACATAATTTTGGTTTTATGGTTCTTGAAAATCTTGCGCGGGAAAACAATATTCCGGTCAGTGAAAGGCGGTTTGATTCTCTCATGGGAAGGGGGGTTCTTGAAGGGACACCGGTTATTTTAGCAAAACCTCAGACCTTCATGAACCTCAGCGGGATTTCCCTTGAAAAGCTGGTTGGATATTTCAAGGTGCCCTGCGAAGATGTCATTGTTCTTCATGATGATCTGGATATCGTTCTTGGCGATATTCGGATAAAACAGGGAGGAGGTGACGGAGGGCATAAAGGAGTCATGTCGATCATCGATCACCTGGGTGAGGCGGAATTCATCAGGGTTCGTCTGGGTATTGGAAGACCCCCCGCGGATGATATGGTTGAGTCCTACGTCCTGAAACATTTTTCCGCGGCCGAAAAGGCGGTGGTGCCCGGCGTTATCACACGGGCCACGCAGGCGGTGCTGGAGATAATTGCATCGGGAGCGCAGGCGGCGATGAACAGATTCAATGTAAGGATTACAAACAATTCAGGTAAGGAGGTATAGTCAAGGATCATGGAATTTTTAGTAAATTATGCATGGTTATGGGGCCTCATCGGGCTGATTCTGGCGTTTCTTATCTATAAGTATGTAACGTCATTTTCGCCCGGTAATGAAGTTATGGTTGAAATCATGGAGCGGATTCATGCCGGTGCCATGGTGTTTCTGAAACGGGAATATAAAATAATCGCGATTTTTGTGGTCATTGTATTTGTCGTTCTTTTCTTCGCCCTCGAGAACAGTATGTCGGCGGTGGCCTTCCTCTCGGGTGCCATCGGCTCACTGCTGGCCGGTGTCTTCGGTATGCAGGCGGCGACACTTTCGAACGCAAGGACCGCTGAAGCCGCAAATACCCACGGACAGGGCAAGGCGCTGACGGTGGCGTTTTTCGGCGGTTCGGTCATGGGGCTGTCCGTTGCTTCCCTCGGTCTCCTTGGACTGGGTATATTCTTCTACTATTTTTCGGAGAAAGACCCGGTCGTCATCAACGGTTTTGCCATGGGTGCTTCCTCGATCGCCCTCTTTGCCCGTGTCGGCGGTGGTATCTTCACGAAGACGGCCGATGTCGGCGCCGACCTGGTCGGTAAGATTGAAGCCGGTATTCCCGAGGACGACCCGAGAAATCCCGGTGTGACCGCCGACAACGTCGGTGACAACGTCGGGGATATCGCCGGTATGGGCGCCGACCTGTACGAATCTTACTGCGGTTCGGTTGTCGCGGCCATTGCCATCGGGGCCACCATGGGGGAATTCAAGAGTGTCTGGATGATGCTTCCCATGCTGTTCATCGTTGTGGGACTTCTTGCCTCGGTTATCGGGATCGGGCTCTTCAACTTCCTGAAGAACATGAAACCACAGTCCGCCCTGAGCAATTCTCTCTATATCGCCGGAATTCTTTTCATCATTGCGGCATTTGTCGTTGTGAAATATTCGACGGCCAACATTCCGATCGAGCACCTGAAAGAGCTGGGCATGATCGGAAAACTGGGCCCCTTCTGGGCCGTTCTTCTCGGTATCATCGCCGGTATGCTTATCGGTGCGGTAACAGAATACTACACGGCACGCGGTCCTGTCGAGAGGGTCGCCGCAGCCTCCCAGACGGGTCCGGCGACGAACATCATCACGGGATTCGCCGTAGGCCTTGAAAGTGTTGTTGCCCCGGTGTTCTTTATCGCCATAGCGATCTGGCTGGCCTATATCGCCTGCGGTCTTTACGGTATTGCGATCGCCGGCGTGGGGATGCTCGGCACGGTCGGTATGACCATGTCCGTCGACAGCTACGGTCCCATCGCGGATAACGCCGGCGGTATCGCCGAGCAGGCACATATGCCCCATCAGGTACGTGAGATCACCGATGGTCTTGATGCAGTCGGCAACACCACGGCGGCCATTGGAAAAGGGTTCGCCATCGGTTCTGCCGCGCTGACGGCCCTGGCCATGTTCGCCGCCTATACAGCGACGATCAAGACCTTCCCCGGTTTTGAGAACTTTGCTCTCGACCTGACGGAAGCCCATGTCATTACGGGTGTCTTTCTCGGCGGCCTGTTCCCCTGCCTGGTGGCGGCCCTGACCATGAGCGCCGTCGGTGATGCGGCGTTTGACATGGTCAATGAGATCAGGCGTCAGTTCCGGGAAATCCCTGGGATCATGGAAGGCACGACACCTCCCGACACGAACCGATGTGTTGATATCGCCACCACGGCGGCCCTCAAGAGAATGATCTTTCCCGGAGTTTCCGCCGTTCTGGCACCGGTGCTTGTCGGGATATTGATCGGTCCCCATGCCTTGGGTGGATTTTTGGCCGGCGCGACGCTGGTAGGTGTCATCATCGGTCTTCTCATGGCGAATGCCGGTGGCGCCTGGGATAATGCAAAGAAATTCATCGAAAAGGGCAACTTCGGCGGCAAGGGTTCCGACGCCCACAAAGCGGGCGTTGTCGGTGACACCGTCGGCGACCCCTTCAAGGATACCTCCGGTCCTTCGATGAACATTCTGATCAAGCTGATGTCGGTTGTTTCGCTGGTTACCGCTCCGGCGATCGTCGTGATGTACCAGATGATTTACTAACAGTTCACAGCAGAGTTGGTATGAAAAGGGGTGGAATCAGTTCCACCCCTTTTTTTCTGTTTCCTTGACAGTATCGCCGAAACAATCTACCTTCGGTTGCAATACCGGTGGTGTTTGAAGCGGTCCCGGATATACCGTGAGGAAAGGGGAGAACCAGTGGGATTCAGGTGCGGGATAATCGGACTTCCGAACGTGGGAAAATCGACGATCTTCAACGCGCTCACGGCAGCCGGCGCGGAGGTGGCGAATTACCCCTTCTGTACGATCGATCCGAACGTGGGCATTATGCCTGTTCCTGATGAGCGTCTTGAATTCATAGCGGGCATCATCAAACCGCCGAAATTCACCTACACAACAATGGAGTTCGTCGATATTGCCGGACTGGTACGCGGTGCAAGCAAAGGAGAGGGATTAGGGAATAAATTCCTCGGTAATATCCGTGATGTGGATGCGATCGTCCACATAGTGAGATGTTTTGATGACCCGAACATATCCCACGTACATGGTAAGATCGATCCGCGGAGCGATATTGAGGTCGTCAATACTGAACTGATCCTTGCCGACCTTGAGACGGTGGAGAAAAGGATCGCCAAGGTCGAGCGGCAGTCAAAAGCGGGGGACAAATCGTTCGTCAGAGAGCTGAACACCTGCGGGAATATCAGGGACATGCTTGGCAGAGGGATACCCGCCCGGCTTGCGGTCATTGAGAATGAGGAGGATGAGAACACGCTCAGGGAACTCCATTTACTCACGGCTAAGAATATCCTTTACGTGGCGAACGTGAGTGAAACCGTTCTCAGGAACGGATACCCGTATATTGCGGATGTCCTGGAAACAGCCCGAAGCGAGGGAGCCAGAGCAATTGTGATTTGTGGTGATATGGAATCGGAAATAGCCGCACTGCCGCCTGAAGAGAGAAGGGATTTTCTCGATGATCTTGGTCTCGATGAATCGGGTCTCCAGAAACTGGTCAAGGCCGGATACGAGATGCTTGACCTGATAACGTTCTATACCACGGCCGGAACGGAACTGAGGGCATGGACGATCAGAAGAGGGACCAGGGCCGCTGCGGCGGCCGGCAGAATCCACTCGGACATGGAACGTGGGTTCATCCGTGCCGAGGTCCTTGCCTATGAAGATTTTTTTCGGCTTCAAAGCATGACCGAAGCGAAAGATAAGGGAGTGCTTCGTTTCGAAGGAAGGGATTATGTCGTTCGGGACGGAGATATCATTTTTTACCGCTTCAAAGTGTAAAAACCCTCTCATCGATCTCCTTGAGAAATTTTCGGAAAATGAATACAGACCTCGTTTCCAGGTAGAAAATGGGTACTGCATATACCCATTTCATGCTCAGCAAAATCATTCTTGTCAGGGCGCCGGAATCGTGATTGTATGATGCTCCATGGACGGTTTCACCGATAGTGCTTTCTCCTTTATTTGTAAGTGTAATTGCAGAAAGGTTTGTTTTACGTTTCCTGCGGGAAGCGTCTCCTCGTTCAGGATCAACGGTCACGCTGGACGTGGTGGGGGGGGAGAGACAGGGTCTTGCTTGTTAACCGCAGAAACCCCCGAAATGGTCACCAAGGGAACAAGCAAGACCCTTCCTCAAATTCCGATCCGTTTCTGTAACATCCTTCGTCATTCCACAGAGGGCAGTATTTCCTTTTCAGCTCACCTCCAAGAAAATTTCTGTCATTTTCAGGATTCAAGGTGCCAAGGTTTCAAGGGTTCAAGTGGAAAACCGGGAATGTCCAAGAATGTGAATCTATCTTGGACATCACGCCGAACATGAATGAATACGAGCACTATATAAAAGTACAATACGAAAAAACGACCCCTTGACCCCTCTAATCCTTTCCCCACGTCATTCCCGGCCCTCTCATGCTCGGCGTGGCAGCCGTTCTTGTGCTTTGCCGGGATGTATGGCACAATAAATCTTACTTTAAAAAAAAGCACCTGGTTTGAACGGTTGTGACTAAGCAGCAATCCATAGGAGACTTAGGTCGCTTCTGGGGCTTTTCATTCGAGAAGGTTCGGGAGGACCTCCCCCTTGCCGGGAGTCCCGAACGTTCGGTCAACAGGTATGTTCTTGAGGAAGCACTGGGTGGGCTGTATATCCTTGAGGAGCTTTCCCCCGGGAGCTTGTACCGGAAACGGAAGATCGCGGAAGCTCTCCATTACCTCCGTGCGGCGGGATTAACCCCGATACAGCCCTGTCTGAAGAACCGGCGGGGGGATTTCATTACCGAAACTGAAGGAAAGTACTGGCAGGTCATGCCGTATGTCCAGGGGGTCCCTCTGCGCCGGCCGTCTTATGTTGACGATGAGTGGCGGGGGAGACTGCTCGCGGACTTCCTTGTCCGATTGCGGGTGGTTGCCGGAGATATCCCATTTTTCAACCCGCTGAAGCCCTTTTCTATCGCGGCCTATATCCATCATTTCATGATGGTACTGGAGCGGCATGATCCCGACATGAAACAAAGGGTTTCACCATTGTTCGATTTTCTGAAACGATCTTTCATGGATATACACGATGATCTCCCCCGGGGTTTCTGTCATGGCGATTACCATGTGATGAATGTTATCTGGGGCGCCTCCGGTATAAAAGCAGTCATCGACTGGGAATTTTCCGGGTTCAAACCGAACATGTACGATGTCGCGCTTCTGATAGGCTGTGTGGGCATTGAGGATCCGGAGGCACTGACGGGCGGTCTTGTGAATGCATTTCTCTCGGGACTCAGCGGATCGGAACTGATGGAACCTGGCAACCGAAGCGGAAGCGTTCTGCCCGAGTTCGTCCTTGCCGTTCGTTTTGCCTGGCTTGCAGATTGGCTGAGAAGAGGGGATAGGAATATGGTTTCTCTTGAACTTGACTATATGAGCCTTCTTGTTGAAAATTGCGAACTTTACCGTGATGCATGGTGCAGGCGGGTATCGTGAGAAAAGGAACGGCCGCAGCAGAAGCTGCGGCCGTTCGTAATCCGTATATATACCAAGAGGCGTTGCAGTCCTCTCAGATTCGAGGGGGGGGTGCCGGCGGATGGAAAGGAGGGAACCAAAAACCACCCGCCGGCAGTATAAATTGAGGGGGATTGAGTGCCTCAATACTCGCAGATCCTCATGGACCGGTTGGCGGTGGGCTACTTAAGGAGGGATGTGTGGATTGCCGACAACCTTATTCGTCCTGTTGAAAATCTGAGAGAAAAAACTCTGAGCTTGCTTCCTTCGTTATGGAATTCTTCTTTTCTTCCGTAATCCCGTCGCTCAATTCTTCATTTGTTGATACGAAGAAGCTTTGTTCTCGATTCTCTTCTTCTTTTAAAAGATCGCTTTTGCTTACGTTTGTAGTTCGTTTTGTTCTTTCTTTCCTGCTTGCCTTTTTCATAAATACCTAAAAACCCGTTCCAAACACCGCCTTTGAAAATAACCCGGTCTAGCAATCTTGAAAGAACTTGAAGAAGCTGTTTGTTCTATGTGTTCGCAATAACGATGCCATTATCCGGAAAATCGTTTTTATTTTTTTCAAAAAAATAAAAATGTAAGTGACAACGGTAGGTTATAAAAGAATAACCTTTCAGTGACGGTGGAGATCGCAGCGGATTTGTCGGGAGGGAACATGAAATGCCTGCAAGGGGCTGCATTTCTGTGCGATATGCGCACTATTATGAGGCTATCGGCTCTTCTTCGCTGAATATATGCAGCAGGAGAGGTGTGCTATTATAGAACATGCTGTTTGATATTCGCACACATTAGTGAGGGGGAAGAAAATCAAAGGTGGAATCATCATAGTCTTCAACTTTTTTCAGCTCACGGATCAGCGTGTACCGGGATATTCCCAGTTGCCGGGCCGCCGCCGTTTTATTACCCCTGTTGATCTCAAGGGCTTTTCTGAGAACTCGTCCCTTGATATTGCCGATAAGCTGGTCCGTCAGGCTTTTATAATCAACCAAACGGGTCTTGTCGAGTTCAAGCGTGTCTACCAGGGTGAGATCAAGTTCCTGGGGAGCCGTTTTCTTGATCTCAGCCGGAAAGTCCTCGGGAGTTATGACGCTTTTTACATTCTGCATGATCATGACCCGTTCGACGATATTTTTCAGTTCCCGGACGTTTCCGGGCCACGGATACTGGCGCAGAATTGTTTCGGCCTTGCTTGAAAAGCCCTTCACGTGTTTGTTGAACTTGTTGTTGAATTCCTCGATGTAATGGTATGCAAGAATAATGATGTCTTCATCGCGTTCTCTGAGCGGTGGAATATTGATAGGGACGACGCTGATCCGGTAGAACAGGTCTTCCCGGAATGTTCCCTTGCTCACCATCTGGCTGAGGTCCCTGTTCGTGGAGAATATGAACCGCACATCAGTAGGGATATTCTCGGTCCCGCCGAGACGCCTGATATATCCGTCCTCGATCATGCGAAGGAATTTTGCCTGAACGGAAAGACTCATCTCCCCGATCTCATCGAGAAGCATTGTGCCGCCTGAGGCATGTTCGATCAGACCAAACTTGCGTTTGCGAGCGTCCGTAAAGGCACCCGCCTCATATCCAAAGAGTTCGCTTTCCAGAAGTGTGCCGGGAATGGCGGCGCAATTAACATCAACGAATCGTTTTGATTTTCTGTTGCTCTGCCGGTGTATCGCCCGGGCAATGAGCTCCTTTCCCGTTCCGCTCTCTCCCTGGACCAGAATGCTGGTGTTGTGCCCGGCAACCTCCTCGATGATGCGGAAAATTTCCAGCATCTTCTGCGAGCTGCCGATTATGTTGTGAAACCCGAGAAGTTTGTACTCCCGTTCTTTGAGCACCGCGATCTCGGATTTAAGCGATTTGGCCTCTCGTGAAAGGAGGGAGTGCATGATGGCGCTGTCGTAAGATGTGGCGGCGTTGATGGCGAGAATGTCCAGGAAATTCCGTTGATCGCTGGTATAGATGCCGTAACGTTTGCTCAGGTACAGAACGCCTTTGAACTTCTCTTTTATCTTGAAGGGGATGGCGATTTCCACGGGAAACCCCTCAAAGAGCGGGGGGAGCCCAAAGCGCTGGGCATGGTCCTGAATGATGGTTTTCTGTGTTTCCAGGGATTTCTGCACGATGCTGCTCTGGATCTTCAGAAAGCATTCGTTTTTCTTATCGGTATAGACCTTCTCACCGTCACTGATGAGTGAATTGTTTTTCTCGACATCGAGAAAGTACATGAGTGCATGATCGGCGTTCCCGATTTTCAGGGCGCTGTTGATCGTGAGCTCATGCATCCGGTCCAGATCATAGATGGCGTTGAGCTGAGAGGCGGCTTCCTGCAGAACGAGCAGTTTCTTTATCTTGTCACTGTTCTCCTCAAAAAGTTTGGCGATCTGGATGACAACACTGACCTGGTTCGCAAAGGTCAGAAGGATGTTGACCTGTTCCGGTGAAAATTGGGACCGTTCCTTTGACCAGAGACTGATGATGCCGACGATCTCATCCTCGATCCTCAGAGGGGCATAGAAGGTGGAGCCTCTTTTATAGAAATTAGTGATTTTCCTATCGGTTTCGGTTATTCTCGGGTCCGTTGCCGAATCTTCCAGGGCGAGGTATTGTCCCGTTTTCGCCACCAGGGTTTCGAGGCATTGGTGACGGTTCAGGTTGAGATTGACCGAAAAGGCACGTTTCGATTCTACGGGGGTGTAGTTCTTGACGACCTTGGTTACGAGATTCTCCCGTTCTTCGTCGAGGAGAAGAATGATTCCCCGATGAAACCCAACGGTTTCAACGACTTCATCAAGGATTTTCTGAAGAATATCGTCGAAACCCAGAGGTGTCGTTATCAGATTGCTGATGCGGAAAAAGCTTTCAAGAAGCCGTTCCGCGGAATATTCAGACTGTGATCTCATTTTCTGGTTCTTCTCCCCTGTAGTTGCAGAAAAGGGTTCGAGGGTTCAACAGCAACTTTTTCGGAGGTGAGCCCATTTTTTTATGTTGCACTGTCCTTGCCGGGGCTCGACTGCTTCGATTTCAAGGGTGGGAATAATAGCCGGAACGGGAGGAAATTGCAAGACGGTTGTTTTTCCTAATGAGAAAGAAGTGTTCATTCCTGAGCAGCCGAAGGATTTTCTTGATCGACAGAAATAGTGACATGGGTCGGAATCAATATCTCGCTTTTATGTTCTGTCAAACTTCAGAAACTGCATCGAAAAGGTCGCTCTTCCCTGTGTGGCCGAACGAAGATCCGTGGAATAGCCGAACATCTG
This sequence comes from Deltaproteobacteria bacterium, assembly GCA_016933965.1. Classification (NCBI taxonomy): domain Bacteria; kingdom Pseudomonadati; phylum Myxococcota; class Myxococcia; species Deltaproteobacteria bacterium. The sequence continues at coordinate 47,022 of JAFGTS010000042.1, forward strand.
TCTGAGAGGTACTTTCGCCTGTATTTCGCTGATGGGACCCTTGTGGTGTATCTGCTGGATATCTCCTTTTCGTGCATTGATGTTTCCGATGACATCTCCCATGAATTCACTGGGGGTGATGATGTCCACGACCATGATCGGCTCGAGCAGAAAGGCGCCGGCCTTTCCGCATCCGTCGGCGAAGGCCGTTGTTGCGGCTATCCGGTATCCGAGCTCCGACGATTCGCCGTCGCGGCAGGAACCCCCCGTTATCGTGACAATGATGTCCGTTACGGGATACCCTGCCGCGCACCCGCTGAGGGCGGCATCGGAGATCCCTTCCCTGACCGCTTCCCGGTATTCCATGGGTATGGAACCTTCAGCAGCGTTATCGATGATACGAAAGCCGCCACCCCGCTCGTTCGGTTCCAGATGGAGCATGACGCGGCCGTAATGTTTTTTGTCACCCAGTTCCCGATCAAAGACACCTTCAATGTCGACGGTCGACCCGATCGTTTCCCGGTAGACGACCTTCGGTTTTCCCACGTTGACCCGTGTATTGAAACTTCTCATCAACCGGTCTATCACTATTTCAAGGTGAAGCTCACCCATTCCCGAAATGATGGTCTGTGCCGTTTCATCGTCGTACGTGACCTTCAGGGTGGGGTCCTCATCAGTCAGCTTGGCCAGGGCGGTCGCGAGCTTTTCTTGATCCTGCGGTGTCTTTGCTTCCACGGCCTGACTGATGACCGGTTGATAGAATTCGATGGGTTCAAGGATCAGGGGATGGGCCTCATCGCAGAGAGTTTCCCCCGTCGAGGTCTCCTTCAGACCGGCCACAGCGACGATGCTGCCCGCCCCGGCTTCTTCGATCCGCTCCCGTTTATTGGCGTGCATTTTCAGAAGGCGGGCCACCCGTTCCTTGATCTTCCTGTTGGCGTTGTACACCTCGTTCCCGACCTTCATTTTTCCCGCGTATATGCGTGTGTAGGTTACCTTCCGCCCCTCGTCCATCATGATCTTGAAGGCAAGGGCGGCAAAAGGTTCTTTATTGCTGCTGACACGTTTTTCCTTTTCACCGGTGACGGGGTTGATCCCCTCTATGGGAGGGACCTCCGCGGGAGAGGGGAGGTAATCGACGACCGAATCAAGGATGGGCTGGATACCGATATTCCGGAGGGCCGCGCCACAGAGTACCGGCACTCCTTTCAGTGAAATGGTCGCCCTCCTGATGGCCTTCATGATATCCTGGACCGGTATTTCATCGCCGTTCAGATACTGCTCGGCTATCTCATCATCCAGGTCGGCAAGTGTCTCGATCAGCGTTTCACGATGCTTCCGGGTTTCTTCTCCGCGGTCAGGGGGGACGTCGGCAACGCTGAACTGCAGCCCCAGGGTCCGGTCGTCCCAGGTGATGACCCTGTCGTACAGCAGGTCGATCACCCCCGTGAGCGTGTCCCGTTCCCAATAGGGAAGTTGCAGAATCAGCGGCGTCGAGTGAAATCGCTCCTTCATCATCTGAATAGTCCCGGTATAGTCGGCCCCGATCCGGTCCAGTTTGTTGATAAAGGCTATCTTGGGAACGTGATATTTGTCCGCCTGTCTCCAGACCGTTTCGGATTGCGGTTCGACACCGCCGACGGCACAGAAGACGACGATAACGCCGTCAAGCACCCGCAGGGAACGTTCCACCTCTATGGTGAAATCAACGTGTCCGGGGGTGTCGATGATCTGCACCTCCGTATCACGCCAGGCACAGGTGGTGACGGCCGAGGTAATGGTGATACCCCGCTCCTGCTCCTGGGGCATCCAGTCCATGACGGCTTCACCGTTATGGACCTCGCCCATTTTATGGGTTTTCCCCGTGTAGAAGAGTATCCGCTCCGTGACGGTCGTCTTGCCGGCGTCGATGTGGGCGACAATGCCGATATTCCGGATTTTTGACAGTTTCTTCGATGACATCCTGTTCCCTGCCGCTGCTTTGCGGTTTAAGCCGATGATTCCACAATGAGTTCCTTGTTGTTTTCAAAGGGATACCGGGTATCGATATGACCTTTTATCGTCTCGATCTCTTTTCCTTCCACCAGGATCTGAACCCTCTTGACCCCGGGAAGATTGAGGGTGATGGTGTTCGCGAGGGAATACACGGTCATCATCTCGCTGGCGCTTCCCCCGGGGTGGCGCACTATGAAGTCATTATTAAAACTGATACGGGCCGTTCCATCCTTTTCTATCGTTACGGCCGTCACCCTGGTTTCTTCAGGTATTGTTTCGATCAGGTCCGTGCTTGGTCCTTTTATCAGTGCTTCAACAAGTTCCCGTACTTGGTCTTCAGGTGCCCGTGCCTTTGGAATATATCGTGTCTCCGGTATGAGGAACCGTTCGTTGACGTCGGCGAAATAGAGGGTCACCTTCTGTTTTTCCCGGGTTGCGGGAGTTTCCCCTGTTCCCGGTCCTGCGGGAAACATGTATTCAAAAAGGGTGAGAAAGAAAAAGACGAGGAAGCCCACGCCGACCAGTATGATCAGCGACAAAATGAACAACCGCAGGCTCTGCTTCTTTTTCTTTGCCTTGATTTCTTTTGCTTTTCTCTGTTTCTTCGTTGCCATACCATTCCGTCTCCTTGCGGAAAGCCCGCTAAATGTAGGGTATATTTGACATGGTGTCAAGACCAGAAAGTGAATGAACGGCCCCTGAAACACAGAGCCGGAAAGGATATGTGTGAAATGCTGCCTGTGGACCCGGACGTGGTCGGGGAAATGGAATCCTTCTTGTCATATTACAGAGGATTGTCTATAAAATACCGCTGGAGCCTCACCCGGGAGGCGTCATTACTGCTTCGGGAAGGATGTTTTGAAGGAACCCCGGCCGGGAAAAGAGACCGGGGCTCCGACGGGAGGTTTGAATGATGCGCCGCACAGGTTTCAGCCCTGTATTCCTTGCGTTATGGCTTGTTGTCATCCTGTTACTTACTATTGCTGTCGATGCGGGGGCGGCCCGTGACATTCCCGATGACAATCTTGCCTATCCCGTTCTGGTCACTCTTGACTCAAACGTATCGGCCTCGGGCTTCTATCTCAAAACGGATCGCCATGCCTATTTTGTCACGGCCCGTCACGTGCTCATCGATGAGACGAAGAACATCCCCACCAGCGGCGGAGCCACTCTGCTTTCCTATCCCCGCGACAGTACCGACCGGGAACGGAACATCCTCAGGCTCGATCTTCAGCGTCTTTCCGAGAGTGGTCAGATACGGTATCATGCGCAGGGCGACGCCGCGCTGGTCCGTATCGCTCAGGTGGTGACCAGCGGTTCCCGGGACGCCCTGAAATTCATAGAAGGTGTGTCCGTCGTTGAGCGTGCGCCTTCCGGCATCCTTGCCGTGGAGGCTTCGGCGGTGAAGGGTTTCGACCAAGTCATGATCTCAAATGAGGTCTTCATCTTCGGGTACCCCACATCCCTCGGCATCAAGGCGATACCACAGATCGATTATCGAATGCCGCTCCTCAGGAAGGGAATCATCGCGGGAAAGAACGAGTCACAAAAAACCATCATCCTGGACTGCCCCATATACCCGGGAAACAGCGGGGGGCCGGTCCTGGAGGTCGATCAGGTAAGCGCCTTCAAACAGACCTTTCGCGTGATCGGCATGGTGATCCAGTTTGTACCCTTTGCTGAGACATGGGTAAGCCAGCCGCATGGATATTCGAATCTTACCCTTTCGAATTCCGGGTATTCCGTGGCCGTTCCCATGGATGTCATACTGGATATTCTCTGGGATGAATGAGCAAAGGGCACTGACGGGTGCCCTTTGCTCGAGTGTCATCGTTATCAGTTATTACTGATCTCTATCTTTCTGACCTGTTTTTCCAAGGCCTTCGGCATGCTCAGCGTCAGAACCCCGTTTTTGTATGCGGCCTCGACCTTGTCGGACAGTACCGCCTCGGGGATCCTGAGACGGCGCTCGAAGGACCCGTAATACCGCTCGGACCAGTAATAGGTATCACCGTTGCTTTCATTTTCCCGCTTCTTCTCACCTTTGACGGTAAGTATGCCGTCGGAAATAGTGATATCCAGATCTTTCTCTTCCAGCCCGGGAAGTTCCGCGCTGATGAGGTATTCCTTCTCATTTTCAGCAATGTCAAAAGCAGGTATCCAGGATTGTTCCCCGCGGCCCAACAGGGAGAACATCCCTTCGTCAAGGATCCGGTCCATGATGTTCATAATCGGAACCATGGTTCCCGTTACCGGTCGTAACTGTAACATGCGTGTCATCATTATCTTAACCTCCTTTGAGGGTTTCATTGACGGCTCTGTAAAAAGTCCATATGCAGCATTGCGTCTCTCAACATCTGTTATGATTCCTCGATGTTCGCGCGGCCTGCCGTGCCCTCCATGCCCGTTTTGCGACTTTTTACGAGGGCGTCATGTTTGATGATAAGATATACATGATTTCCGTTCCGTCAAGCCCGCGGGGACAGGCAATGGCTCCCGGGACAAAACTCCCCTTGCCGGGCCTCACTGGAACGTGACGCTTCTGGTGAAGACGCTGCCAGGTCTGCTGATCCCGTTTTTCGTACCGGTTCGAGGTGGGTTTCAGGGTGATCCCGTGAGGGTTTTCAGGCATTCCGAGGCTTTCGTTGAATATTCCGTGCCCTGCTGTGTCCCCGCCGCTTTCCGTAATGCCTGGAGTGCGGCCTTAAAATCACCCTTCTTGAGATGGCACAGGCCCTGCAAGTAGTGGGGCTCCGCAAGAGTCGGCGCTATTTCCGATGCTTTGCTGAAGTACACCAGGGCACTGTCAATGTTGCCGTCATCCATGAAAGCCCGGCCGATGTTGTTGTATATGAGGGGCAGGATGATGGTGTTCGGTTCCCGGTCCAGCGCCCTGAAATAGTGGTCCAGTGCGTTCTTGTAGTCCTTTTTGTTGTAGTAAGCGATACCGATGTTGTTGAGAGCAAGGGCGGGGGTCCTGTACAGAACGTTCGAAAGGGCCTTTTCAAATTCACTGATCGCCCCATCGGCATCACCCCGCTCCAGGTAGATCATTCCAAGGTAGTTGTGGGCTTCGGCATAATCAGGGTCCAGGGCGATCGCCCGGAGGAGTTCGTCCGCCGCTCTGTCGGTCATACCCTTTGCGTAATAACAGGCACCCATATAGTAATACACGGTCGGGTCACTCTGATACATGCGGTCGGCTTCTATGAACTCCTTGAGCGCATCGGTGTATTCGCCGGATTTCATGTAGGCGATCCCCATGGCCGTGCGTCGTTGCGCATCCTCTTTCCTGTGTTCCATCGTTGCGCAGGAGGTCATGAAAGCGAGGATGACCGCCCCGAGCAGGAGAATGGCAGGCAGCCCGGTCTTTTTCCGTTCAGTGGTCTTTGTCATTATTGTTTGCATTTACCCACCAATCACCTTTGTCCTTGAACCACCAATCGCAAAATTCGGTATCCAGTATCACCTCCGCCAGCTTGCGCCCCGTTTCCGTGACAAGCCTCTTTACGGCGAAATGGATCCATTCCTTGCTGTATTGGTTCCCGAGGTCATCATGTTCCTTCAGCTGCAGAATAAGGGCAAGCTGGTCTGCATCATGGGCGAGCAGTGATTCCCGTGTTTTTTTTCCGTTGAACTCGGCGATACTCTCCATGATCTCTTCTCCGAAAAAAAGGGTTACCGCCAATTCGCGTACCGCCTTTTCTTCATCTACCTGGACATATTTTTTATTGACGTAGTTCATGTCTCCCGTTCGTGCTTCCGGGAGGTCGTGGAGGAGACACAGTTTCAATACTTTTGTTTCATCAGCTTCTTTTTCGAGCTTGCACAGTACATACCCGACGAAGAGTGTTCGCAGAACATGCTCGGCGACGGATTCCGAGCCGGAACCGAGAAATTGAAAACCCGATCGCGGTGTTTTTTGCAGCATGCCCACTTCAAAAAGAAAATTCGCTATATTCTTCATGTCATCCCTTTTTCAGTATTTCCATTCTGTTTTCCATCATCGTGGAGAGTTTCTTCATTTCCAACTGGAGTGCAGCGATACCTTCCGGTTTCAATGCGATCAGTTTGTCGAGCTTCGTTTTCCAGAACTCCACGACGGCAATTTCATTTTCCCGCATCTTTTTTTCGAACCGTGCCTGATATTCACGTATGAAATCCTGATCGCTTCCCGTCCGGTTCATGGTTTTTCCCCCTTTACGATGTTACTGACAGTGATTGTTATATATCATGCATCGTCGAGTTTCAACGGGTTGTTGCCGAAAAGAATATCCGTCGGCAGGGAAGCACCGTGGCTATCGAAGACAGTAACGGTCGTTCTCGCCGGTAACGGTCCCGTTCTTGATGAGGCGTTCGAGATGTTTTTGTATCATTCCCCGTTCACCCAGTTCGAAGAATGCCTCCGGTTGCCGGGGTTTCTTGTAAATGATCCATTGATGAACGATCTCATCAAGAAGGCGTGGCTTATCCAGAAAATCCAGGAGCGCCCGTTCGCGGGTGTCGATCACGGCCAGATATTCCTCGGCCATGCCCCGCAGGTCTCCTTCGATGATTCCCGTTTCATGAGAGGAGATGTGAATGCCGGCCTCGATATCGAGGAGGCGATGGACGGATTCGATCGTCTGGTCGATGTCGGACACCCGGTCGCCGTACCAGGGACCGAAGCGGGTCATGTCAAGGTCTCCGAGGAACAGGATATCTTCCCGGGGGAAATAGAAGCTTGAATGCCCGATGGTATGTCCCGGCGTATGGACGACCTCCATAATGGTGTTTCCGAAATCAAAGATATCACCGTTCGCGAAGGGGCGGTCCGGGACCCGCTCGCGATAGTTGAATTCGTTGAGCATGAGCTGCTGCCAGTAGCGCCGGTAGTCTTCGTCATGTAATCCATAGAAATCGAAGAAGCTGTCGATAGAGGAAAAACAGGGGGCTTCTTCCCGGGGAACGGCAAGGCTTGCCCCTTCGAAGAGGTAGTTCATTGAGATATGATCTTCGTGATAATGAGAGTTGATGATGATATCAACACCTCCGTCACCGGCTATTTTCCGCAGTATGGCGGCATCGGAGCCGGGATCGATGATGGCCCTGATATCGTCTTCAATGAAAAGCGAATTGCAGAAGGGATATCTGCTCCCGTTGGCTCCCGCAATGAAGTGAATGCAGCCGAAGCGTGTTTCTTTCATGAGTTCCTCACTCCCGCGGCTCGCAGGCGAACCGCTCACAACGATTCTCATATATGAAGTCGAAGGATGTGTCAAATATCGATGTCCCGTGCCGGGCATTGCTCTTTTCCATATAATGGTTTGACAATACCAGCCGCCTTACGTATGATTCCACTTCTCAATGCTCGACCGAAAGGAGGGACCGATGAAAACCCGCTTTGGAACAATACCAGGTCTGGTCGGGATTATTTTTATCGTGACGGCCCTCGGAGCAGTTCCCTGCCTCCCACAAGAAGACACGGTGCACCTCACCTTTCGGAAGAAATCGGAGCAATCCTTTGAAACCTACGTGGTGAAGCGCGGAGACCGGCTTATCAGGATAATCGAGGAACGGTTCGACCTGTCGGCGGGTGACACGATGGAGGTTCTCAAAGAGGTAAAAAGGCTCAATCCGCAGATCATGAATATAAACCTTATCTACCCCGGAGAAAAGATCCTGCTTCCCCGGGAGCTTCCTCCGATCGAGGCTGCTAAAGAGGAGATCAGGGAAATTGTACTGGAAGGCGGTGAAACGGGAAAGGCGGTTCCTTACGTCGTCAGGGAAGGTGACACGGTTGTTGCCATCCTTCAGAAACAGCTTGGGAAATCGGTCCGTGAGAGCCTCGCCATCTTGGAATCAATGAGCCGTTTCAATCCCGAGATTTCCGATCTGAACAGGATATATCCGGGACAGCGGTTGTGGATTCCCCTTATGGAGGAAGCGGTCGGTCGGAACGAGGAACAGACCGAAACGGAGGAGCCCCGCCGGGAAGAAGGAGAACCCGTTACCTTCTCAGTTCCTTCCACGTCGCTTCTCCCTGTCATCGCCCGTGTCGCTGCCTGTATCGACGGTACGTTCATCGACAGTGGAAGTCTGTATATACCCCTTCCGCCATCGGGCCAGGTGGCGGTTGATACGTCAAAGATCCCGGTCATCGAGCTTGATAGAGGGCGTATGCTCCTCATTGATCTGGAGGACCGGATGCCGGGAGAACTTGAAAAGGTCGTCGAATCGACATGGAAGAATTATCACTTCATTGAAATGGAAGCGCCCGATGCCGTTCCCGCCCTCATTGAAGACGTGGTAAAGGCCGCCGGTGGATACCGGCTGAATAAACATGCGCAGGTCATGACCTTCGGCGGCGGGGACCTGGTGAAGGTCTCCGTAAACTGGTCGATACGTCCCGCTCCGGGAGCCGGTGCTTCCCCGGCGTCCTTCGGAATAAATTTTCTTGATGATCCCGCGATCTCCATTCCCGCGAACATCCGTCATTTCATGTGGAAGGAGGGCTTTGAGGTTATTGAGATCGCCGAGGGTATCGGCGTCACCGGAAGCAGCGAGACCGCTCCGCCCTGTGACGCAGTCCTGCTGAAGACGGGTGGAATCCCCGAGACCCTTGGATCGTTTCTGGGCCTCCTGGGATACGAATACACGACCGGTTCCCGGGTCCAGGTATTCAGCATCGAGAATGATGGGTTCAACCTGACGATACAGGCCGATATAAGGTTCGAGGCTGAAGACAGGGATGTCGTTCTCTGCTTTAATGCGATCCCGGAGCAGTTCGTGGAGATCCTGGCCGGGCGGGGGACGCGGGTTACCGTGATCCCCGGTGAGGCATCCCGGGACGAGGCGATCGCCTCCCTGCTTGAAGCGGTCGGAATATTGTACACCCGCGACACCTTTCACTTTCCTCTGGTAGTGAACAGAGAGGAACAGGGCGAGGTCTTGCTGACGGGGTTCAGAATAGAGCGGGGGGAAGAGAACCTGTGCCTGGTCGATTATGCGGTTGACCGGGATGTGTGCGGATGGCTGAAGAACATCTGGAATATCAGGGTGGTTCAATATTGACGGGTCGTTGCCCGGGCGTGCATCCCTTGAAACTGGTTCATCGGGGGATCGGGATTCGTGATTCAGATATGGTAAGAACAGAGTTTTTCGACTGACACCTGACGCTTAACGTCTAACGTCTCACGCTGTCCCCTTTTCAGTTCATGAGATCAACCGTTTTACGAAAGCGTGTCATCCATTACCGCTTTGTGACTTTTTGCGAGGGAATGAATTTCTCATGGTTACGGGTATAGCATTGGTATCGGGGGGGCTGGACAGCATTCTGGCGGTGAAGGTCCTTCAGGAGCAGGGGATCAACGTGATCGGTCTCTCCTTCGAGACACCCTTTTTTAATGCCCGGGCGGCGAGAAAGGCCGCCAGGGAGATCGATATCCCTCTGGTGGTGAAGAACATTACCAAAGAGCATCTTCTCATGCTTCAGGCGCCTCGGTACGGATATGGAAAACATATGAATCCCTGTATAGACTGCCACATCCTGATGTTGAAAAAGGCCGGCGAGGCGATGGAAGAGAAGGGAACCGATTTTGTGTCGACCGGCGAGGTGCTCGGGCAGAGGCCCATGTCGCAGAACAAACAGTCTCTCCACATCGTGGCTTCCCGATCGGGTTACGGGGATTTTATAATCAGGCCCCTGAGCGCACGGCTGCTTCCTGAAACGCTGCCGGAGAGAGAGGGGAAGGTTGATCGCGCCCGGCTCTGCGATATCCAGGGAAGATCCCGGAAACGGCAGATCGAGATGGCGGAACGATACGGGGTCAAAAGTTATTCGAATCCCGCCGGGGGATGTCTGCTGACGGAACCCGTTTTTTCACGCCGGCTGAAGGACCTCTTCGAGCATCAGGAAAATGTGAGGATACGGGATGTGGAGCTGCTCAAGGTAGGACGTCATCTCAGGATCGATGATGATCACAAGATCATCGTGGGAAGAAAAGAGGGAGAGAACAGTATTATTGAGCGTCACTTTCTGCCGGGCGATTGCATGGTCAGAATGAGGGATTTCCCGGGACCGACCGTTCTGATACCCGGCGACTGTTCGGAAACCGTTCTATCACGCGCCGCGGCCATCTGTGCCCTGTACAGTGATGCCCCCGGGGACAGGGCCGTCACGGCGGTGGTGACACAGGCGGAATCCTCCGTGGAAATAACGGTACATCCCGCGGTGCGGGGTGAAACAGCGGAGCTCATGATCTGACGGGGCGTGAGACGTTAAACGTGAAGCGTGAGACGAAAAACTCCGTTCGTATCATATCCGACGACCCCCGAATCCCTTTTTCACAGGCCCGAATCGTTTTTGATACATCTAACGGCTTGCTTCAGGCGATTTCAAAAATCGCCTTCGGCTCAGACAGTTGAAATCGCTTTCCTTACGCTTCGCTAGGATGTATTGCAAAAACGCTTCTATGGCCGCTTCAAAATATGTGTTCCGGGAAACATGTCGTTGACAGATAAGTCAGTGCTCATTTATAATGCCCCTCCGGGTAAGGGTCTTCATAATCTCACTCTATTTATTAAGGACGTATGAGCCATGTGGAAGAGATTCATCAATCTGTTTTTTTACATCTATCGTCCGATCCTTTTTACCCTGATCGCCGTTGATACCGCCGCACTCGGCCTGATCTCCGCGATCACCTGCATTTTCGACCATAAAGGCAACATCGCCTACTTCATTGTCGGAAGGTTCTGGTCACGGCTCAACCTCATGCTTTCAGGTGTCTCCGTGAAAGTGGAGGGACTGGAGAAGATAGACAGGAACCAATCCTATATCGTCATGTCGAATCATCAGAGCCACTTCGATGTATGGGCTCTCATAGCCTTCCTTCCCCTGCAGCTCCGGTGGGTGATGAAAAAAGAACTGAGAAAGGTGCCCGTTTTCGGATATTGCTGCGACCGGATGGGACATATCTATGTGGACAGGGGTGATTCGGAGAAGGCCCGGGAGAGCCTTCAGGTAGCCGGGGAGAAGATGCGGGCCGGGGCGTCGCTCTTCTTTTTCCCCGAGGGGACCCGGAGTCCGCGTAAGGAGATGCTCCCCTTTAAAAAGGGGGGATTTGTTATTGCCCTGGCGACGGGAATGCCCATTCTTCCGATATCGGTCAAGGGCGGGCGGGAAATCCTTCCCAAGAACAGCATAAAGATCATGCCCGGAGAAATGATCATCTGTATTCATGATCCCCTGTTCGTCGATGAATACAGTTATGACACTCGGGACAAACTGATGAGTCGGGTACGCCGTATCATCGAGGACGGACTTGCGTGACGCATTCCGGCTTGCCGGGAACGGCACGGGTTTCCTCCAATGCTCTTTCGTGTCTTTCCGGGATGTCAGCCGCCGAACACCTTTCTCACAAAGGCGGTCACGGTTTTGCCTCTCTCGTATTTTCGACGATAAAGGGTGTTGAAAGGATCCCGATACTGCCCCGGCGCACCCATATGCGGTAGATGACGACCGATTTCCCTTCCATCGTCGCCAGGCTGGGGAGCTCTTCCGCCCCCAAGACGTCGCCGATGTTGAACTCGTAATATGATATGGTATCGCTGAAGGGATCGGTGATGAGGATGAGCTTCTTTGTATCGTGGGGATGTTTTTCCGGCGCACCGGTAAAGGAGATCGTGTTGGCCCTGAAGTCGGCTGATGTTTTGTACACATCTATTTCAAACTTCTTTACCTGTTCAAGGAGCTTCTCAATGGTCATCGATTTCTCCCCGCGGTCCGGTGGATGGTAGATGATGAAACCGCGTGTGCTTCGGTGATGCATGTGGTGTTTAATTACTCTTTTTCTTTACGTACTGTCAAGACCCCCGGCGGGGGGTGATCATCAATGGAGATGGGATCTATGCTCAATATCGGCCTGACCGGCGGAATTGGAAGCGGCAAATCGACCGTAGCCGGGCTCTTTGAAAAAAAAGGCGCCCGCATTATTGATTTTGATGTTCTGGCGCGGCGGGTGGTGGAACCGGGACAACCGGCCTGGAAAGAGATCGTTGATCACTTTGGAGATGACGTGATCGATGACGGGGGCCGGATCGACCGGGAAGCGCTGGCTACCAGGGTTTTCCGGGACCGGGAGCAGCGTGAGAAGTTGAACGGCGTTGTCCATCCGGCCATCTTCAGGGAGTGGATGGAGGACATCGCGGCGATCCAGAGGGAAGTCGGGGAAGCAGTGATCATTTCGGATATACCGCTTTTGATAGAAGTGGGGCTTCAACGGCACATGGACGCCACCATCCTGGTCTATGCGTCGCCGGCGGTGCAGGTTCGGAGAATCATGGACCGAAACGGTTACAGCAGGGAGGAAGCCGAAGACCGGCTCCGGGCGCAGATGAATATCGACGACAAGGTCCATCTCTGTGATTTTGTGATACGTAACGAGGGTGATCTTGACGAGACACAACGGCAGGTGGATGCCGTCTGGAAGGAGCTCTTGGAGCTGCAAAAAAAGAAGCGTCAACCGGCTGATTGACGCAGTGAATGTTCAGGAGGGAGACAACAGATGATCGAAAGGAATGTGCTGACGGATTTCAGCTCTCGCGTGTCGGAACCTGAAATAGATCCCACGGCATATGTTCATCCCCTTGCATCGGTGATCGGCAGGGTCATCCTTGGGAAGGATATCATGGTGTCACCCATGGCATCCGTCAGGGGTGACGAGGGACAACCACTGTTCGTCGGTGACGGATCCAATATCCAGGACGGCGTGGTGATCCATGCCCTGGAAACCGAGAAGGACGGAGTTCCCGTGGCGGCTAATCTCTATGAGGTCGCCGGCAAACAATACGCCGTCTATATCGGGAAACGGGTCTCACTGGCCCATCAGGTCCAGGTTCACGGACCGGCACTCATCGGGGATGACACCTTTGTGGGGATGAAGTCCCTCGTTTTCAAGAGTTCCGTAGGTGAGCGGTGTGTGGTGGAACCCGGTGTCATCCTGATGGGGGTTTCGGTTCCCGGAGGGAGATACGTTCCCGCGGGGTCCATTGTCAGAGACCAGGTGAAAGCCGACGCGTTACCGGAAATTACGGACGACTACCCGCTGAAGAACATGAATAAAGGCGTGGTGCATGTCAATACGGGATTGGCGAGGGCCTACCGGGCGGCCCGTGACAGATCCCGATGACGGGGAAGATGGAAAAGGTTATGGAAACGCCGGCGGCCTGTGTCTCCCTGAAGCGGCCGCCGGGGTCTGAACGGCCCTCTATATTCTGCCGAATTTTTTCATTGTATCCCGGTAGACCCGGTAGAATTCCTCGTTTTCCGCGATGCCCTTGCGGATGATCACGGCTGCATCATTGATGTTCTCCACATTAACAATAAGATTGACGCTTTTGTTGAACGCGGTCATGGAGTCGTTGCTCCGGTGCTTGGTGCTGAGCAGGACCACGAAAATATTGCGTCGGATCGACATGGGCAGGGACTCGAGGTACGCAATCACCTCGTTGACACCCGTTCCTTGTACGTCGAAGTTTTCATTGACCACGATCAGCTGGTAGACGTGAAAACGCATGAAACGGAGTGCTTCCTGACCTGTATGTGCTTCTGAGCAGAGATATCCAACCGTTTCAAGGTTCTCTTTGACCGTATCCTTGATCGCGGCATCCATTTCGCATATGAGGGCCGTATCGGTCCCTTCTTCCACGTAATCGAAGGGTTTTCCCGCGGCGTCATAAGATTCCGTGGCGATCTTTTCCATCAATGATTTGTCTTCTTCCATTCCAGGCTCCTTACCTGCTTCCTAGTACTTTCGCTTTGATCGTCCATAATCCTTATCGACCTCAAGATGGTCGATTTCCGTTGTTGCTTCACCCCGTTCACTCTTCACGGCATCGATACCGCGGCCCACAATTCCCTTTGTTGTAGAATAGGCGAGGGCGGTTTCCTCGGTGATCTCACCCTTGGCGTAGAGGTCGACGATGAAGTCATCGAAGCTGGTCATCCCGAATGCCGTTCCCGCGTCGATGATATCACGGAAGGTTTTTCCTTCTTCCTCTCCATTGACGACCGTATCCTTGACACGGAGATTCGATCTCAGTATTTCAAAGGCCGCGACACGGCCGCCTCCGACCTTCGGAAGCAGTCTCTGGCATACGATCCATCGGACCGTGTCGGCGAGACGGATGCGGATCTGCCTTTCTTCCTCGGTTGAAAACATGCCGAGGATCCTGTTGACCGTCTGACCGGCATCCACGGTATGGAGGGTCGTCAGCACCAGGTGACCCGTCTCGGCCGCGCTCAATCCGATTTCAACGGTTTCGCGGTCCCTCATCTCCCCGACCAGGATGACCTTGGGTGCCTGGCGCAGGGCTGCTCGAAGTCCGTTTGCGAAGGTGTCGAAGTCAATGCCCAGTTCCCGTTGATTGAAGGTCGATTGGTAATGTGAATGCCGGTATTCCACGGGATCTTCGAGGGTGATGATGTGAACCGACTGTTCGTTGTTTATGATGTCCAGCATGGCTGCGAGAGATGTTGATTTACCGCTTCCCGTGGCACCCGTCACGAAGACGATGCCGTTTTTCTCCCGGGCTATTTCCTGAAATACCTGAGGAAGGTTCAATTCCTCACAGGTGGGCACCTTTGTTTCGAGTTTTCTCAGAACGACCGAGTAGTTTCCGGCCTGTGAAAAAACGTTGACCCTGAAACGGGCCTTGCCCAGCAGTTCGTATGACAGATCGCAGGAACCCTCATGAACGAGAAATTCCGTCAGGCGGCGGTCGCCGTTTAACAGGTTCAGCGCGAATATTTCACTCTGAAAGGGCGTCAGCTTCTCGAAGTGGGGATCCAGTTCGACCGATTTGAGCTGCCCGTCGCTTTCCACCTGAAACGGTTTTCCCACCGTTACATTCAGGTCGGAAACATTTCTCTGGGATTCCAGCATTTTTCCCAGAATGTAATCGATTTCCTGTCTTATCATGGCCTTACCTCTCCATAGATTGATGCATGATTCGTTACACCTCGGTGAAATCGGCGGGAGCCGCTTTCAAAAAAGCCCTGAATTTCTGTTTGTCGTTCGCTTTCATGTAGGCTTCGTCGGAACCGATGGTGCCCCGGTTGAGCAGTTCCATTATCGAGTCATCGAGAAGCAGCATGCCGTATTTTTTCCCCGTCTGGATCATGGAGGGTATCTGGAAGGTCTTTGATTCACGAATGAGGTTCCGCACCGCCGGAGTGGCGATCATGATTTCGAGGGCTGCAACCCGGCCGGGCTTGTCAACCCGCTTGAAGAGGGTCTGGGATATGACCGCCCTGATTCCGTCGGCCAGGGTGGAACGTATCTGCATCTGTTCTTCGTGAGGGAACACCTCGATGATGCGGTCAACCGTTTTCGCGGCGCTGGTGGTGTGCACCGTTCCGAAAACAAGGTGCCCCGTGGCCGCCGCCTCGACGGCGAGAGAGATGGTTTCAAGGTCACGCAACTCACCGACCAGGATAATGTCGGGGTCTTCACGAAGGGCGCCGCGAAGGGCGGCGGAAAAGGATTTCGTATGGATCCCCACTTCACGATGGTTGACCAGACAGCTCTGACTTTCATGGACGAATTCGATAGGGTCCTCGATCGTGATGATATGATCCTTCCTGGTCCGGTTCGCTTCGTCGATGATCGCCGCCAGGGTTGTCGATTTTCCGCTGCCCGTCGGCCCCGTAACGAGGACGAGCCCCCGGGGAAGCGATGCGAGCTTGGTAATGACCGGCGGAAGTCCCAACTGCTGTCCCGTCAGAATCTTGCTGGGTATCTCTCTGAACACGGCCCCAAGCCCGTTCTTCTGCTGAAAGAAATTCGCCCTGTACCGGGCGAGACCGGGTACCTCGTAAGCAAAATCAATATCACCCGTTTCTTCGAACTGTTTGATCTTATGCTCCGGGGTGATCTCGTAGAGCATCGCCCTGAGATCGTCATTGGTCAGTTCATCGTATCTGACCCGTTCCAGGTCCCCCCTGAGCCTGATGACCGGCTGCTGTCCGGCGACGAGGTGAAGGTCCGATGCTCCCTGCTCATTCATCAGTTTGAAAAATGCATCTATTTTTGCCATAATCAAACTCCTCTTAATATCATATCGTTGTTATAGGCTATGTATCCTGATACGCGGATAAGACCAGTCCCCTATGCCTTTGCCGAAATGTGAAAATTAGGTGGATTGTGATGGATGTAACGGCAATTGTCAAGTAAGAAGAGGACAGGAATCAGAGGCCCTATGACCGGGGGACGGCGCGGGAGATATAGATCAAGCGCAGAAATCGAAAAGGAGGGATGATGATGCAGGCCGGGTTCAGTGATAACGATCTTCGGAGGATCGAAAAACAGGGACGATCGGTTGAGCGTATCCGAGAGCAACTTGCCCTGTTTCAAAAAGGTCCGCGGTTCATTGTCCTCGACCGATCGTGCAGTGCCGGTGACGGGGTCGTGGTCCTGGAAAATGCCGAAATGAAGCTCCTGAAGGACCGGTATGAGGATGCGGTGTGTTCGGAGCATTTTTATGTGTTCGTTCCCGCCTCGGGTGCCGCGAGCCGCATGTTTCGCCGGTGGCATCAGTTCATGCAGAAAAAGGATTTTGATGGGTCGGAAGAAGGAGATCTTTTTGCCCGGGAACTGCCCGGGTTCGCCTTTTATGATGATCTGGAGCGGGTGATCGAACGCGAAGGAGAAAGCCTTGACGAACTGCTGCAGGAGAAACGATATTCCCGTATCCTTAGGTATGTTCTGACTTCCGAGGGACTGAACTATGCCGATCTTCCCAAGGCGCTTCTGAAATTTCACCGGTACGGCGGGGTGAGCAGGACCCCGCTGGAGGAGCATCTGAGCGAATCGGCCAGGTATGTTCGGGACGGATCGGAGACCTGCCGGATCCACTTTACCCTTTCGCCGGAGCATCGATATGATGCGGCTGCGTACCTGGCGTCAGCGGTACCCGAATATAAGGCTCGGTTCGGCGTGCAATACGAAGTAAGCCTGTCTGAGCAGCTTCCCGAAACGGATACTATCGCCGTTGATGCCTCCAATCAACCCTTCAGAGATGCCCGGGGAGAATTGGTTTTCCGGCCCGGGGGCCACGGCGCACTGTTGAAGAACCTCAACAGTCTTGGTGGGGACGGTGTGTTTCTCAAGAATATCGACAACGTCGTTCCCGAATCGCTGCAGGAAGAAACGGCCCGCAGTAAAAAAATTCTCGGCGGCTTTATGGTATCGTTGCGGGACGAGATATTCACCTTTCTTCGTGTCCTTGATGGAGGGGATGGGAACGAGGCGGAACTGGACCGGGCCGTGTCCTTCTGCCGCGAAAAACTATTCGTCCGGTTTCCACCCGATCTCGCGGCCCGTTCCCGGGAGCATCGGAGGGAATACGTGTATGACGTTCTGAACCGGCCGCTGAGAGTGTGCGGGGTGGTCAGAAACGAGGGAGAGCCGGGAGGAGGCCCCTTCTGGGTGAGAGAAGAGGACGGGAGGCAGTCACTGCAGATCGTGGAGGGAGCCCAGGTCGATTTTGGGTCGAAGGGACAGAAAGACATCTGGGAATCCTCCACGTACTTCAATCCCGTGGACATTGTCTGCTCCGTAAGGGACCATCAAGGACGGAAATATGATCTTGAGAACTATGTCGACAGGGAAGCCTGTCTCATATCGGAAAAGTCCCTGGAAGGGCGGGACCTCAAGGCGCTGGAACTGCCCGGACTGTGGAACGGGTCGATGTCGCGATGGAACACGGTTTTCGTAGAGGTACCGCTGATAACCTTCAATCCCGTGAAGACCGTTGAGGACCTCCTGAGGAAGGAACACCGGGTTTCATAACCGGTCCGTGTCTGCGGGGTCTTTCGCCGCATCGGTGGGGAATGTTCCGCCGAGGAAACGCGTGCCTTCAATCCTGCGGGCCGTAGTGTTCGCGCATCCAGGCCCGATATTCTCCACTCCTTACCCGGTCGACCCACGTGGTGTTTTCCAGGTACCAGTGGATTGTCTTTTCAAGGCCCGTTTCGAAGGATTCGCAGGGCTTCCAGCCGAGTTCCCTGCGAAGTTTCGAAAAATCGATGGCGTATCTCCGGTCGTGCCCGGGCCGGTCGGTAACAAAGGTGATCAGGTTTCTCCGGGGACCCTGATCCGATGGGGAAAGTATTTCATCGAGCCTGTCGCATATCATTTCAACGATGCGGATGTTCTCGATCTCCCTGTCCCCGCCGATATTGTATGTTTCACCGCGGGTGCCTCGCTGCATGACGGCCCATATGGCGCTGCAGTGATCATCAACGAAGAGCCAGTCACGGATGTTCCCTCCATCGCCGTAGACCGGTAAGGCCTTTCCCTCGGCGGCGTTCAGGATCATCAGAGGGATCAGCTTTTCGGGAAACTGATAGGGACCGTAATTGTTCGAACAATTTGAAATGGTGGTGGGGAGACCGTAGGTTCTGTGATAGGCGCGGACAAGGTGGTCCGAGGCCGCCTTTGAAGCCGAATAGGGACTGTTGGGGCGGTATGGGGTCGTTTCCGTGAATCGTCCTTCGGTGTCGAGACTGCCATATACTTCATCGGTACTGACGTGATGAAAGAGGAGAAAGCGCTCCGATCGTCCGCGTGCGAGCTCAAGAAGATGAAAGGTCCCGTTGATGTTTGTCTGAATAAAAGCGGCGGGTCCCCTGATGGAGCGGTCAACGTGAGATTCTGCCGCGAGATGGCAGATGCCGTCGATGTCATAACGGGCAAAGATATCCTGCATTCGCTGGAAGTCGCAGATATCGGCCTGCTCGAACACGTAGCGGCCGGTATGTTTTTCGGCCATGTCCGGGAGGTTTTCAGGATTTCCCGCATAGGTGAGTTTGTCGACGTTGATGATCCGACCCGTGAAATCCGTCCGGGATAGAAGAAAACGAATGAAATTGCTGCCGATAAACCCGCAACCGCCGGTGACCATGAGATTTTGTATTTGCATAATGTTTTCGTGTTCTTTCTATGATATCGGCAGTTTCTTTAACGCGAACCGGCGGGGCTGTCAATCAAAATAGGGACGTCTTGACAGGTCCTTGCGCTTTCTTTATGGTGTGTGTCGGGAGGAACACCATGACCTTTGCGTCGCTGATCACGAAATATTCGAAGCCCATGGAACCGGTTCCGACGGGATTGCCGCCGCGGGTGAACCGGCGGATCCGTCCAGCCGCCATTCTCTTTGATGTATACGGGACTCTTTTCATCAGCAAGGCCGGCGACATCGGGGTCGCTGTGGAGGAGGCCCGCCGCAACCGGTCGCGCATAGCAGCGATGTTCGAACGATATGGGATCGGTGCGGACCCCGGTGAGATACTGGATCGTTTCTTTGCGGAGATCACCGCTGAAAAGGAAAAAATGGCCGGAAAAGGAATTGAGTATCCCGAGGTGGTCATCGAGAAAATATGGATGCGGGTCCTCACCCTCGACGATTTGGGGAAAGTGCGCCGGATCGCCGTTGAGTACGAGCTTATCGTGAATCCCGTCTTTCCCATGCCGCACATGGAAAAACTCTTCGATGCCTGCCGTAAGAAGAAGGTTGCCATGGGGATCATATCGAACGCCCAGTTCTATACACCCCGTCTGTTCTCGGCGTACCTGAAAAAACCCTTTCGAAAGATCGGTTTCGATGAGCGGTTGACCTTTTTTTCCTATCGACTGGGATATGGGAAACCGTCGCTCGCGGTCTTTGAAAAGGCGGCCCGACAGCTTCGAGAACACGGTGTCTCCGTAAAAGACGCGCTTTACGTGGGAAATGACATGCTCAAAGATATCTACCCTGCCTCGATGACGGGTTTCGGCACCGCCCTTTTCGCCGGCGATGCCCGGTCGCTGAACCTGCGGGAAGGTGATGCCCGGTGCCGCGATGTAACACCGGACCTGGTGGTAACCGATCTGGCCCAGATCATTGAACTGCTGTAATGACGTGGGGGGTTGGTGGAAACGTGAGGCGTTACAAAGGAAGGAGAAAAACCCTTGAACCTCAGAAAACCATCTCAATGGCCGCTTCAAAAGGTGATATCAGGAATGGCGTTAGGAGAAAGTACGGTCGCATAATTTTCGGATTACGGATTACGGATTATGGATTACGGATTATGGATTATGGATTACGGATTACGGATTACGATTCACGAATCGCGAATCCCGGATCCCGAGAGGGTGCCGGACGGCGACCGTCTTGACAACCGCGGGGTGATGTAATAGGGAATGGTGTCCGGTTCTATTCGGGAGAAGTGTCAAGAACTGCTTGGGGTGTGTAATGAAGACAAGAAACCTCCTGATTTCCTCCGTAACGATTCTGTTGTTTCTCCTGCTCGTCCTGGTTCTGTATGTGAACCGGGACCTGATCATGCCCGGTGACCGCGGCGAGACGGTTCTGGAGGATACCGTTTCCGTTCGTCCCATCGGCGAGGGGAGACCGTCAGCCGCTGATGAATCCACAGGAACAATGGTCAAAAAGAAAATCATGCCGCCGCCTCCTCACTCCGCCGGTGCACCGGCCGGTGAGAAGGCCGAGGCGGCTTACAAGCGCCTTCAGGAAGAGGTCGTCCTGTTTTTTGACTACCTTGATCAGCAGGACTATGTCAGGGAATATCATTTCCCCCAGGGGACCTACCGGCATTCGCTGGGCCTCCTGTCAAAACTCTTCGCCCGTCCGCCCATCGTCTCCGGTGAAACAAAGGACCTTTTCGTCCTCGCCGGGAATCTCGCCCATTTCTGCCGGGTCATTGGAAAGGAGGATATCGCCTTTGTGAAGGATGTCCTGTCCCAGGAGGAGGAGATCATGGAATCGGCCATGGACCTCTTCTTTGATTGGGCCATGGTCCAGATGAATACCGGTGAAGGGGGGCTGGCCGATTCGTTCGAGGAACTCTACGAATATGCCGCTTTCTTTCTGAACACGCTCGGCGGCAGGTCCTATCTGATGCGGAGAGATTCAAAGGTCAGGATGCTGATAACCTATTACGCTATCCTGATCGTCGACCATGCGGAGAGGAAAAACCTTAATCATTACGGCATCGCTCTCAAACCCCGTATCGATCTCCTTATGGACGACATGTCACAGTTCCAGGGACTGGAATACCGGGACAGATACCTTACGGTGCTCCGGAGGATAGGAAAGTCCTAAAAACCAAGTCTCGTGAGGATCCCTTTCTGTCGCCGGTACCACAGGTTCGGCAGCAGCCGGTAGAGGACCCGCGAGGATGTGGTGATGTACTCTTTTTCCCGTTTATCGAACTGGCAGGCCTGGATGATCTGTTCCCTGATATCCTCCCGTGTTCCTCCCTCGTTGAATATTCTGTACGCAGCATGAAAGAGCGGGCTGTACATGTTCTTCTTTTCGAGAAACCGGTGCACGTTTTTCATAGTATCCGGTCCCTCCGGGGTGCCGTCGATCCGTTCGAGCGCCTGTCGGTGGGTTTCAATGGGGTTCCCGTTGAACAGTTCATAATAGTACCTGCCGTATCGGTAATTTTTGCTGGCCACCGATGAAAGGGTGACGTACATGTCGCCCACCCCGGCCTGGCTGTGAAATGCCTGAAAACCGCCACCGAGAATCTTCGAGAGCGCTCTGATCTCAACACCAGAACGGGCGAAAAGGGTCCCCGGCATGGAATTCCCCAGGTCCAGGCAATCGATGATCCCCTTGATATTGGCAACGATGTTCTTAAGGGCGCCGCAGGCTTCTATCCCCACGGTGTCCACGTTGTAATACGAGTTCAATTCCTGCCGGCTGACACTGAAAAATTTTTTCCTGACAAGGCGCGTAATCTTTCGTTTCCCTGCCACGGTTACACAGACCGGTTTTCCTGCGGCCAGATCGATGTCGAAAAAAGGGCCGCCGACACAGACCAGGTCATGCTTGTGCAGCAGATCAAAAAGGTGATTTTCGATCATCTGCGAGGGCGTCACCAGCCCCCGTGTTTTTTCATCAGAGGTAAGTCCCTTGATCGGTGATATCAGGCAGGTCGCGCCCTTTTTCTTTTCCAAGATCGGTTTTATGTAATTCAGTATTTCAGGCAGACCCCGCATGGTGATCGCAAGCATGACGAAGCTGTTCTCTTCGATCACCTGTTCCAGGTTATGGGTCGCCTGCACGTTCTTGCCGAGCCGGGGGACGTTTTCAATGCCGCCGAAGATCGCGGACAGGTCATTGGTGAGATGTTTCGGATTCAGGCCGGTCGCGTTGATTTCCCGGCAGAGGCCGGCATCATGGTAATAGAGCTGTATCTTTTTCCCGTCACGGGCGAATTTGTAGGCAAAGGCGGTTCCCAGTCTTCCCGGTCCGATAATGGCGATCTTCGACGAGTCAAGCCCTGAATTCATGGCGCATCCTTGATATGAACTTTTTGATTATACCCGGTATGGTTCAGGGAGCATAGCGGGACGCCCATACGCTGTCAACATGTTAATTAAAAAAACTTCACGGTTGACAATGAAATGTGCAGGAAGTATAAGGCGGAATGTTGTGAGATTTGAAATTGAAAGGTGAAATTGAGTGATAACCTTCAGGGGTGTGAACAAGTGGTTCGGAAAACTCCATGTTCTGAATAACATCAATTTTCATGTGAAATCCGGCGAGGTTGTCGTTGTGTGCGGCCCCAGCGGTTCCGGAAAGAGCACCCTGATCCGCTGTATCAATAAGCTGGAACCTATCCAGGAGGGTGAAATAATTGTCGATAACATTCCCATTCACAATGCCCGCATCAATATCACCCACCTTCGGGCCGAGATCGGCTTCGTGTTCCAACAGTTCAACCTCTATCCACATATGACCGCGCTTGAAAACATAACCCTGGCCCCGATAAACGTCAGGAAGCTGAAACATGACGAGGCAGAGGGCCTGGGGATGCAGCTTCTCAAGAAGGTCGGTATAACCGAAAAGGCCCATTCCTATCCGGCCCAGCTGTCGGGTGGTCAGCAACAGCGGGTGGCCATAGCGAGGGGTCTGGCCATGCGCCCGAAGATAATGCTCTTTGATGAGCCGACGTCGGCCCTTGATCCGGAAATGATAAACGAGGTTCTGGATGTCATGCGTGATCTTGCCCGCGAGGGGATGACGATGATCGTCGTCACCCACGAGATGGGATTCGCCCGCGAGGTGGCTGACCGTGTCGTGTTCATGGATGAGGGGATGATCATGGAGACGGCGGAACCGAATGAGTTTTTCTATAATCCGCAGCATGACCGTACAAAACTGTTTCTGAGCAAGATTTTGTCGCATTGATGTCTATTCGGTCGGCGTCTGTTCGCTCGACGCCGAGGGAAGGGTATTGAACATTAGACAGCAAGGAGGTTTCTGATGAAAAGGCATGTGTGGAAGTTTTCGTTGGTGGTTGTGGTCGCCGCATTACTGGTTCCCAGCTTCTGCTTCGCCGGGGCAACATACGACAAGGTGAATGAGGCAGGCGTCGTTCAGGCGGGGCTGATGTATAACAGCATCCCGGCGGCATATTTCAATGATAAGAATGAATGGGTCGGTTTCGACGTTGATATCGCCGAGGAGGTGGTCAAGAGGATCGGGCAGCAGATGGGGAAAGAGCTCAAGATGGAAAAAGTGAAGGTCAATAACAAGACCCGTATCTCCTTTTTGACCTCGGGCCGGATCGACATGAGCACTGCGAACATGACCCATAAACGGGAACGGGATAAGACGATAGACTTCTCAATCACTTACTTCTTCGATGGCCAGAAGATCCTGGCGAAGAAGGGTGAGTACAAGGACCACAAGGATTTCATCGGAAAGCGACTTGCCTCCATGCAGGGTACCACCAGTGAAAAGAACGCCATCAATCTGCTCAAGAAACTGGGTGATCCCGATGCGGAAAAACACGTCATCAGCTTCCAGGATGAACCGTCCTGCTTCCTGGCGCTCCAGCAGGGCAAAGTTGCCGGCTGGACGACGGACAGCACCATTCTTCTCGGCTATGCCGCCAAGGAGCCGGGGAAATATGAGCTGGTCGGCGACTTCTTCAGCGACGAACCCTATGGGATAGGCGTTCCCGAAGACGACAGCGACTGGCGTGATGCGATCAATTTCGCCCTGCAGGATATGTGGATGGACGGTACCTACATGAATATCTATAACAAGTGGTACGGTCCCGATACTCCTTACTTCTTCCCGATGACTGAAAAGATCGAGATGTGGCCGTAAGACCTTTGAGGGGTGGGAGAACATTACCATGAATCGAAAAGACTGCGGCCCGGATCCCCGGGTCGCAGTTTTTTCGTGTCCCCCCCGGATGAAACGATATATGCGAAGATGGTATAAATGAATTCCTGGAAGCAGCGATTACAGCAATTATCCGTAGTGGCCGGACTGGCCGTACTCATCCTTATCATATTCACCCAGATAGATTTCGGCTATGATTTTCACTGGGCGGTCCTCTATGAGGAAAATCCCACCTATCATGAGGTTTTCGGGAAATGGCTTCTCCGGGGACTTGTCGTTACCATAGAAATATCCCTCATCAGCGCCCTCGTGGCTCTTGTCCTGGGAACCTTTTTCGGTATCGCCAGGCTGTCGCAATTCAAGCCGCTCTATTATTTTTCCACGGCATATGTTGAATTTTTCCGCAACACACCGCTTCTGGTACAGCTTTTTTTCTGGTATTTTGCGTTTCCCATGGCCGTACCCGAGGGGGTGAGGCAGTTCTTATATGATCACAATTATGAGTTCTGGGCCGCGACGGGAGGGCTGAGCATATATACGGCTTCCTTTATCGCCGAGATAGTCCGCGCGGGCATACAGGCCATTCCCCGCGGTCATCTCGAGGCCGCCGATTCTTCGGGTCTCACGAGGATACAAACACTGCGGTTCGTCATTCTGCCTCAGGCGTTTCGAGTCATTATTCCTCCCCTGGGCAGCGAGTTTCTCAACAACATGAAAAACTCCTCCCTTGCCATGGTGGTCGGTGTCGCAGACCTCTGCTGGCAGGCGCAGCAGATAGAGTCATTTACCTTCAGGGGCTTTGAGGCAACGACCGCGGCAACCCTGATATACCTCAGTCTCTCGCTGATCATCAGTGTCATAATGAACAGCATCAATCATCATCTGAAGATCGGTGAAAAGGAATTGAACGCCCTCGACCGTGTCTTTGAAGGCATCGTGAGACCGTTCATATATGCCGCAAAACTCATATGTGCCGGTGGCGGGAAGCTTACCGGACTCGCCATCAGCGGAAGGGCCCCGGTCGACAAGACGAAGGAGCTCTATGTTTCGAGCGGTACACAGTGGTTTGAGCGGCTGCTGAAAGTTCTGACAGCGGCGGGAAAAGCCCTGTTCGTCCTGTTCTTCGGCGGTTTTTTGATCTACGTCGGGTACGGTGTGTGGCATTTTAACTGGACGGTCATAGCAGATAATATTCGGGCCCTGCTCATCTGGACCTTTCCCCATGGCGGTGGTGGTGAGATCTTCCACGGCCTGGGGGGGCTTGCTCTCAGTATCATTCTTGCGCTCATCTCGCTGACGATCAGCTTCGGTATCGGTCTTGCGGCTGGACTGGGGCGCCTGAGCAGGAATTCACTGATCAGTACGCCGAGCATTCTCTATATAGAACTGATCCGTGGCAACCCTCTCATCATGGTCATTTTCTGGGTCTATTTCTTTTCCCCGATCGTAACGGGAATGCAGATCAATGTGTTCTGGAGCGCCCTGATCGCCTTTACCATATTTTCAGGGGCCTATCTCGCCGAGATCGTCAGGGCCGGTGTTTCGGCAATACCCTACGGCCAGGTCGAAGCGGCCACGTCATCGGGCCTGAATTATCTCAAGACCATGCGGTTCGTTGTCCTTCCTCAGGCGCTCAAGATCATGATACCCGCCATCGTGGGACAGTTTATCGCTCTCTTCAAGGACACTTCGCTGGCGTATATCATCGGCGTTTTCGAATTGACCACCGTGGCCCAGACCGTTAACAACCGCCTCATGATCTATCCCTTTGAGATCTACACGACCATCGCCGTCCTCTATTTTCTCTGCTGTTACGGCATGAGCGACGTGGCACGGCGGCTGGAGCTCAAATATTCACCGGACAAACAGATAGAAGCGCCCAGGATGGCCTGATTTCGGGATTCGGGAACCGGGAATCGTGATCCGGAAACAATACGACCGCATTTTTTCGCTTCATGCTTATCGCTTAACGTCTCACGAAGTCATTCTCCGTAACGACCTTTTATTATGGTAATCTCGAATCTCGAATCACGGATCCCGATGCCGTCACAGGGCTGGATATCTTCAAATTTGTTTGATATTAGAAACAAATCGTGAAAAAATACCTTCCCTGTGCATCGACGGCCGGAATATTCGGGTGTCCGCTGCAGCCTGTTTTTCCGGTTTTTCAGAAGGGGGGCCTTCACCGGTCGTGCCGGGAGGGAAGCCCTTTCGGTGATTGAACGATCCGCACCAGCAAGGAGGACTGGGTATGAGTGAAAAAGTCGTCTATCTAAGCCCCGAGTGGAGGGACGAGGCTGAAAAGCGCCTGAACGAGCAGCTCTCTCCGGAACGGATGAACTTCATAACATCGTCCATGACCAACATTTACAAGAACTGTCCCGACGGAAGAGAACGCTTCCTTCACTTCAACTTTGAGAAGGGTAAACTGAAGGACCTGCTGGTGGGGGAGGGTGAGCCGCCGAAGGCGGAATTCATCATAACCGGTAATTACGAAATATTTGCGAAGGTAACAAAAACCGAACTGGGTTCCCAGAGAGCACTGATGACGGGTAAGCTGAAACTGAAGGGGAACATGGTGAAGGCACTGAAACTGGCTGCCGTGTCAGACCGGGTGCAGAAAGTCCTTGCCTCCATACAGGCGGAATATTAAGGAGGTGCCGAAATGACAGCAAATTCCGGAAAACAGGATCCCTATTTCATCGATTTCCCGAAACGGATCAGGGACATACAGGCAGCAATGGCGAAAGATAACATCGATGTCTATCTCGGCTCCCGCCTCAGAACGTTGTCATGGACGCTCGATGCCTTCTGCCCCTGGAGGAGTTACGTGGTCATCCCCGCCGAAGGGCTGCCGATGGCCTTTACCTTCGTGATCGATGCGGCGCGTGTCGCTGATGATTCATGGCTCGACGAAGAGCATGTCATGGGGTTCGCGCCCATGGGGGGGCAGGACCAGATCGAGCAGATATCGGATTTCATCAAGGAGTGCCTGAAAAACGGAAAGGGGAGGGTCGGCATTGAAAGCGGCATGTCGAACTACCTGCCCGAGGGGAATCTGACCCATTACGAATACGAACAGTTCAAGGCGGCATTGCCGGGCGCGGAACTGGTGAACGCCCATACGCTGATCGACCGTCTTGCCCTGATAAAGGACGAGGGAACGATCAATCGCTTCCGGGAGGCGTCACGGATCGTGGACGAGGGACACAGGGCCGTCTATGAGGCCATCAAGGACGGCGGCTGGAAAGGGATGACGGAAACGGAGATCGGCGGTCTTGCCGCCTATGCCATGAGGAAAGCGGGAAGCGAGTGGGAATGGTCGTTCACCGGCGGAAACGAGATCGCCAGCGGATACCGGACAGGCCTTGCCGGTGGCGCCTGCACGCCCGCATCCAGGCGGGAACTGAAGGCCGGTGAACCGCTCATGGTTGATATCCATGCCATGTTCAAACTGGCCCTGGGAGACCATGCGCACAATTACCTGATAGCACCCGTAACGGACCGGCAGTGGTGGCATGCCAACAATTTCGTGGATATCGTCCGGCGCACCCTCGAGACCTATCGTGCGGGCATCACGCCCTCGCGGCTCGCGCAAGAAATGATAAATTTCGCCGATGAACGGGGTTTTGCCGATTACATGGTGCCCGGTTTTGAACATGGTATCGGCCTTTTGGGTGATGAGTGGCGTATCGGCCTGAACGACGGGCCTTTCCCGTACTGGACGAACCCGGATCATGTCTATCAGGAGAACGAGGTCCTCATCTGTGCCATGCAGTACGCCTGTCCGGATGAAGATATCGGTTTCAGGTACGAGAATCCCATCGTTATAAAAGCGACGGGATGCGAGCCGCTTTCCCTCTATCCTCTCGGCATTGAGGAAATTGGATAGCGGGGTGCTCCGAGCACCCTGGGCCATGGCAGACGGAGCGTTGCGGCGGGACGCAGGGGGAGACAATTATCCGGCCGGCGCAGGTGTGAGTGATAATACCAGGGGAGGAGAAACATGCCCGATGTGATTCTGTCGATCGACCAGGGAACGACGGGGACCACCATAGTGCTCATCGACGGGAAACTGAACGTTCTTTCGCGGGGATACCGGGAATTCAGGCAGATCTATCCCAAACCCGGGTGGGTCGAACATGATCCGGAGGATATCTGGACATCACTCATCACGGCCCTTGACGACGCGCTCGCGAACGGTTCGGTTTCAGCGGGCGATATCAGGGCGATCGGTATCACGAACCAGCGGGAGACCGATCTTGTCTGGAACGGCGAAACGGGAGAATCCTACCATAATGCCGTGGTCTGGCAATGCCGCCGAACGGCCGAACTGTGCCGGGACATGAAGGACCGCGGGCTTGAGGAAATGTTTACAGAAAGGACGGGCCTCGTTCTCGATCCCTATTTCAGCGGAACGAAACTGAAATGGCAGTTCGATCATGTGAGCGGCCTTCGTGACGAGGCGGCCGCGGGGCGGGTGCGGGCGGGGACCGTCGACAGCTATCTCATCTGGAGGCTCACAAACGGCAAGAGCCACGTCACCGACGCATCAAACGCATCGCGGACACTGCTGATGGACCTGAAGACTCTGCAGTGGGATGAGGAACTGTGCTCCGTCCTCGACATCCCCCGGCAGGTTCTTCCGGAGATCAGGGGATGCACGGATATTCTGGGATACACGGAACAGGTCCCCGGACTGCCGGACGGCATTCCCATATGCGGCAGCGCCGGGGATCAGCAGGCAGCGCTGTTCGGCCAGGCCTGTTTTCAGCCCGGGGAAGCGAAGTGTACCTACGGGACGGGAGCATTTCTCCTCATGAACACGGGAGAAACCCCGGTGCCGAGCAGGAACAGGCTCCTTACGACCGTCGCCTGGAAACTGGGTGATAGTGTGACCTATGCTCTTGAAGGGTCGGCATTCATTGCCGGTGCCGTTGTCCAGTGGCTACGCGATGAATTGCGGATCATCGAGAACGCCCCTCAGGTTGAGGAACTGGCCCTGACCGTTCCCGACTCGGGCGGTGTTGTCCTGGTACCCGCCTTCGTGGGACTCGGAGCGCCTCATTGGAGAAGTGACGCCCGGGGAATCATTACGGGGCTGACACGGGGTACGTCACGGGCGCACATCGCCCGGGCGGCACTCGAGGGTATTGCATTACAGAACGCGGAGATCCTGAAGGCGATGGAATCGGACAGCGGAAGGTCCCTGCTCGCCCTCAAGGTCGACGGCGGCGCCAGCGCGAACGATCTTCTCATGCAGATGCAGGCGGATTTTCTTGGGTGCCGTATCGTCCGGCCGCGGATGGTCGAGACCACCGCCCTGGGGGCGGCCTTTCTCGCCGCCCTGGGAGCCGGAATCATGAGCGATACAGCGGATATCGTCAGGAATTGGAAGGAAGACAGGACCTTTGCTCCCCGGTGGAGCGACGAGGAACGGCAGAGCGCCCTTGAGCGATGGCGTGAAGCCGTGGGGAAGGCCTGAAAAAGAAGAAGGCCCTGTGACA
The DNA here is from genome assembly GCA_016933965.1 of Deltaproteobacteria bacterium. Lineage (NCBI taxonomy): Bacteria > Pseudomonadati > Myxococcota > Myxococcia > Deltaproteobacteria bacterium. Next base: position 76,691 of record JAFGTS010000042.1, read on the forward strand.
AGGAGGGTAATGGTATGAGCATGAACACAGCGGAACGACATCAGGTAAGACTCAAGGAACCGAAAAATCTCTCGCCACGCATCACGTGGTTGCGGGATTATTATTACCGGGGCACTAAACGTCCCTGGAACAATGAATTCACGGCCTGGACCACGGCAACGCCCTGGGACATCATATTTGACGAGATAACCTTCTACATTGTTCCGGAGACCTATCCCTTCCTGCAGACATTCCGGTCCTCCATGATGCAGGCGGCCCGCCCCGTCAAGCTCCATGGTGACTTCTGGTCCTGGAGCCTTCCTGAAAGAAAGACCTGGTTTGTAAAGGAAGTCATGATGAATTACGTTCCGCAGGAGATCCTTCCCGGCGACCTGATCGCCGGATCGCGGTTCAACATTCAGACATCCATGTGCTGGACCGAAGAAGAGGCAAAACAGCGGGACCGTCTCATCTACGGAAAGAAAGGCGCCCGGCGGATGATGAAGTGGTTTCATGATCATGGCTATGGAAATTCGGGTGCCACGAGCGGCCATGTGATCCCCGGCTATGAACGGGTCCTGAAAATGGGCTGGAAAGGCATTCACGCCGATCTGCAGGCACGTTACCACCTTTTGTCCGAGCGTGAGCAGAAGGGGCAGAAGGGGGCACAATTGCGTGCCATGATGACGGCGGCCACCATGCCCCGCGAACTTGCCGGGGAATATTGCCGCCTGTGCAAGGAGCTTGCGTTAAAGGAAAAGGATTCCCAGCGGCGCAAGGAACTGACCATGATGGCCCACAATCTGGAACGGGTCCCCTGGGAACCGGCCGAGACCTTCTGGGAGGCCGTACAGTCACTCTGGCTTACCCACATGCTTATCATGAGCGATGAAAACTACCCAGGTCCCGGTGTATCCTTCGGGCGGATCGATCAATACCTTCTGCCTTACTGGCGGGCATCCGTGGACCAGGGGATGGATCGCGAGTTCGGGAAAGAAATTCTCGAGTGCTTCTGGATCCATGCCAACACCGCCTATGATGCCATGATCAGAGTGGGCGGCAACCAGGGGATCACCTCGGGCTACGGTCAGCTTCTCACCCTTTCGGGCCTCGGAAGAGGCGGAAAGGATATGACCAACGAACTGACCTACGTCATGATGGAAGTGATCGATGAACTGTCCCCGATCCTCGAACCGAAACCGAACATCCGGCTTCACCGTGATTCCCCCGACGAGCTTCTTGACCGTGTGGTCGAGATGGTCGCGTCGAGCCAGGGCTCACCATTTCTGCTGAACTATGATGAGCGGTCCATGGCCGGGATGATGCGCCAGGGAAGAATGGCGCGGTGCGGTGATCTGATAACCGAAGACAACGTCTATGACTACGCACCGGTGGGGTGTCTCGAGAACACCATGGTCGGCAACGACCGGTCCGGGACCGTCGATAATAACCTGAACCTTCTCAAAGCGGTGGAACTTGCCCTCACCGGCGGAAGGGACATGCTCCAGTTCGTTGATCCCATCACGGGGGAGAAGGAGAAGATCAGACAGGACGGCCCGAAAACGGGTGACCCGGTGAAGTTCAAAAACTGGGAAGAGTTCTGGCGTGCCTATGAGGATCAGACGCGCTATATCATGGAAAAATGTGTCGAGACCTACGAAGCATCAGAATCAGTACGGGCGCGATTCTCACCCACACCGTATCTCTCCTGCCTCGTGAAGGGGTGTGCCGAAAAGGGCCTTGATATTACCCAGGGCGGGGCCGAACTCAGTTTCACCACCCTTGAGGGGGTTACCTTCGCCACCACCGTCGACTCGCTCCTCGCGATCAAGTATCTCGTCTTCGACACCCATGAATGTAGTATGGCGGAACTGGTGGAAGCGCTGAAAGATAACTGGGAAGGGCATGAAATCCTGCAGGCCAAGGCGAAGTACCGGGCGCCGAAATACGGCAGGGACGATGTGGAAGCCGATGAAATGGCACGCAGGGTCATGGAGTTCTGGACGAACGAAACCTGGAAATATCGTACCAGATCGACACACCGTCAATTCCGTCCCGGCATGCTGAGCTGGAATTACTGGGTCAGTGACGGGTATATCATGGCGGCGAGCGCCGACGGCAGGCCGCGGGGACAGTTCCTGTCGAATGCGATCTGCCCGTCGAACGGGGCGGATATCAATGGTCCCACCGCAAACATCAATTCTGTCGGTACCGTCCTGGGCGGTACCGTGACCGACGGATCGGGGGACTGGGGTTCCTATGTCAATTATCTGCCCAACGGCGCGAGTCATACGATCACTCTCAGCCCGGCGCTGCTCCGCGATCCCGTACACATGGAAAAGTTCAAGGCGTTTCTGAGAAGTTATGCGGAGAAGAGCGGCACCTGCCTGCAGATAAACATAGTTGATGCCGACATGCTTCGTGATGCGCAGAAAAACCCCGAAGATTATCGCACCCTGCTTGTCAGGATCACGGGATATAATGCCTACTTTACCAGCATCGGCAGGGAACTGCAGGATGAACTGATAGCCAGAGAAAGTCACAATCGCTATTGAGCGCCGGGCGGAAGAAAGATTTCTATACATGAAAGCAGCGAAAAACACCGTTTGTGACCAGAAAGCCATCATCCTCCAGATACAGCGGATGTCGACGGAGGACGGCCCGGGCATCAGAACCACGGTCTTCTTCAAGGGATGCAGCCTGAATTGTCTGTGGTGCCAGAATCCCGAGAGCATATCCATGAAACCTGAAATTCAATGGATGGGGACCCGGTGTATCGGATGCCTCACCTGCGTTCACGTCTGTCCGAAGGGAGCCCTCTCGGCCGATGATGCGGGGATCGTCATTGACAGGAACCTCTGTGACCGGTGCGGTCTCTGTACGGAAAAATGTCCCTCCACGGCGATGGACCTTATCGGCAGAGAGTGGTCTCTCGACGCCCTGGCCGATGAGGTGCAGAAGGACCGGGTCTATTTTGAAAAATCCGGTGGAGGGATAACGCTTTCAGGGGGAGAACCGGCGATGCAGGCGCAGTTTGCCGCCGATTTCCTTGCCGAGATGCACCGGCGGGGCATCCATACAGCCCTCGATACCTGTGGTCACTGCTCGCGGGGCACGCTGGAAATCCTGCTGCCCCATGCGGACCTGGTCCTTTATGATATCAAGGACATCGACCCCGAATGGCACAGGAGATTCACGGGCAGTTCCAATGAGCGTATTCTTGAGAACAGCATCTTAGTTGCGCGCCACATGAAGGAACTGGGGAGACCGGAATCATTGTGGATACGAACTCCCGTTATACCCGATGCGACCGCCCGTGAGGAGAACATCAGGGGCATCGGGAGATTCATCGCCGACAACCTCCACCCGGCGGTTCAACGGTGGGAGCTGTGTTCCTTCAACACGCTGTGCAGGGACAAGTATGTGCGTCTGAACAGGGAGTGGTTTTTCAGGGATCATGATTCACTGACGGCGGAGTTCATGGAACGGATCGCTGCCATTGCCCGCGACTCGGGAATCGATCCGGCCCTGGTCCACTGGAGCGGTCCGACGAAATTCGAGAGTGCCCCGGAGCCGGAAGGTGAAGCGGAACCCGCCTCGAAGAAGGCGGAGAGACGCATCGGGATGGAGACATAACCATGGGGAGGGGTATGCATGGAAAGGTTCACCGAATTCACTGACTCGGACATGAAGGCCTTTGAACCGGAGGCCAAGGTGGGGCTCATCGCCACCGTCAATCAGGAGGGATTACCGCACATCACCCTGATAACGGCCATTCAGGCGCGGGGGCCGAAGGAGCTTATCTGGGGCCAGTTTTCCGAGGGGCTGAGCAAGAAGCATGTTTTGAACAACCCCCGGACGGCCTTTCTGATCATGACCCTGGACAAAAGCCTCTGGCGCGGTACGGCGTTGTGGAGAGAAAAGAGGAAAGAAGGGGCGGAGTTTGAGATGTTCAACAATAAACCCATGTTCCGTTACAACTCCTACTTCGGCATTCACACGGTGCATTACATGGACCTGGTCAAAACGGGTGGGCGGGAAAAACTGCCGCTTTTCTCCATCGTGATTTCTTCCCTGTTGACAAAGGCCGCAAAATCGGCGGCGGGTGTGAAACCTGATCATCCGGTATTGAAAACATGGGCCGAAGGTCTCTTCAACAGGCTCGATTCACTGAAATTCATCTCCTGGGTGGGTGACGACGGATTTCCGCTTCTCGTTCCCCTTATTCAGTGCCAGGCGGCGAGCAGCAGTCGCCTTGCTTTTTCACCCATCGCATACGGGAAGGAACTGAGGGACCTGCGCAAGGGATGTCCCGTCGCCGTGTTTGGACTCACCATGGATATGGAGGATATTCTTGTTCGCGGGGTCTTCCGCGGACCGGCGAGGTTCGGGCCGGCGGCCCTGGGGACCGTCGATATCGACTGGGTCTATAACTCAATGCCGCCAACGCCGGGACAGATATATCCCCTGAAACCCCTCGAGCCCGTGACCGGTTTTTAACGGGCGCCTTCATTCCGGAGAGAGAACAAAAAAGCCCCCGGCGGCAGCGCCGGGGGCTTTCCCGTTCATCGGTCGTTATGATGTGCCCCGCAGCTCAACCCGGAGCACATGGGGACGGCTTTGTAAAAAGTCGTTATATTTCCGCGTCGCAACGCAGACACCGCGAAGCCTCCTTGATCGCTTCTTCGATGCTGTATCCCAGTTCTACCTCGTCGAAATTGGTCTTTCTGAGTGCGGCTTCCAGTTCCGGCATTGCTGCCTGCGGCCGCTCTTCCGATTCCTCGTCTATCTCAAAGGGTATGTCGATCTTTTCTTCTTCCGGTGCCACGTAGGGAGCCTCACCGTTCTTCTCACGGATCCAGGTATCCATTTCCTCGGCCGCCTTGTGACCCGCCGCAATGGCCCCTACCACCGTCCAGGGACCCGTGACGGCGTCGCCGCCGGCAAAGAACGCATCGTTCGTTGTTTTGGCCTTCATATCCTGTGCCAGGTCGAAACACTCCCAGCGATTGATGGAAATACCGCTTTCTCCGGGAACGAACGAGACATCGGGTGCCTGCCCGATGGCGGCGATGACGGCATCGACGCTGAGAGTGAATTCCGAGCCCTCGATGGGAACGGGACGCCTTCTGCCGCTCCGGTCAAAATCGCCGGGCTTCATGCGCTGGCAGGCGATGCCACTGACCTTTCCATCGGATTCGACGATCTTGAGCGGTGCCACGAAGTATTCGATCTTGATGCCTTCATGCTCGGCGGCGAAAATTTCTTCCTCTGCAGCGGGCATGTCTTCGCGGGTCCTGCGGTAGAGGATCGTTACATCAGCGCCCAGACGTGTCGCAACACGGGCCGCGTCAATGGCCGAATTTCCGCCGCCGATGACGGCCACACGCGAACCGAGAGATTTTTCACCCGTCAGCCAGGCGTTCTCGTTGATATTGTAATCCCTCAGGAATTCCACACCGCCGAAGACGCCCGGGAGGTCTTCGCCGTCAACACCCATTCTCTGGCTTTTGTGTGCTCCCGGCGCGAGATAGATATAGTCGAAGTCATTGGTGATCGTCTCGAAGGGAATATCTCTTCCCACCCGGGTGTTGCAGATGATATCAACCCCGAGAGACCTGATATCGTCTATTTCTCCCTTCAGGATGTTCCGGGGAAGACGGTAGGAGGGGATGCCGTACCGCAGCATGCCGCCCGGTTCGGGAAGCTCTTCGTAGACGATGACCGCGTACCCTCTCAGGGCCAGATCCTTCGCGGCCGTGAGACCGGCCGGCCCGGAACCGACAACGGCGATCTTTTCCTTCTGTGTCACCGCGGGGGCCTCCACGGCCGGACGGACGGCGTTATCCGTGATGAACCGTTTGATGAATTTGATCGCCAGCGGTTCGTCCAGCGTGCCCCGGCGGCATTTTGACTGGCACTGGTGGTCGCAGACCCTTCCGCAGACAGAGGGGAAGGGGTTTGTTCGGAGAAGGACCTTGTACGCATCATCAAAGCGGCCCGCCCGGACCAGCGCGAGATAGGAAGGAACATCCATACTGATGGGACAGGCGTTCTGACAAGGTGATTTGAAGAGGGCGGAGCACACGCCGGCGGCGCAGTACTTGTCCTTAATATGCGCTTCATATTCATCACGGAAGTAACGGATCGTGCTGAGTACGGGGTTCGGAGCTGTCTGCCCGAGCCCGCAGAGGGCGGAGTCCTTGATGACGGCCGCCAGTTCTTCCAGCAATTCGATATCTCCCTCCTGGCCGCGTCCTTCGCAGATATTGGTCAGTATCTCGAGCATCCGTTTCGTTCCTTCCCGGCAGGGTGAGCACTTTCCGCAGGATTCATCCTGGCAGAAGTCCATGAAGAACCGGGCCATGTCGACGGCGCACTTGTCTTCGTTCATGACGATGAGACCGCCGGAACCCATGATGGCACCGAGTTCCACCACATGCTCGTAGTCCACCGGGGCGTTGAGGTGTTCCACGGGGATGCATCCGCCGGAAGGGCCGCCCAGCTGGGCCGCCTTGAACTTCTTGCCGTCGGGGATCCCGCCGCCAATATCATAGACGATCGTCCCGAGCGAGGTTCCCATGGGAACTTCAACAAGCCCTACATTGTTTACATCACCGGTCAGGGCGAAGACCTTGGTCCCCTTGCTGGTCTGATTGCCCACGTTTGAGAACCATCCGCTGCCGCGGAGTATGATCTGTGCCACATTGGCGAAGGTTTCCACGTTGTTCAGGATGCTCGGTTTCTGCCAGAGACCCGCAACGGCGGGGAACGGCGGCCGCGGTCGCGGCATCCCCCGTTTCCCCTCGATAGAGGTCATCAGTGCCGTTTCCTCTCCGCAGACAAAGGCGCCGGCTCCCTGATACACTTCAAGGTCAAAACTGAATCCGGTATCGAGAATGTTCTCGCCGAGAAGCCCGTACTCTTTCGCCTGCTTGATGGCAATATCGAGACGACGGAGTGCCAGGGGGTATTCCGCACGGCAGTAAATGTAGCCCTTGCGCGAGCCGATCGCCCGGGCGGCGATGACCATCCCTTCAAGGACCGCATGCGGGTCGGCTTCCAGAACGCTTCTGTCCATGAACGCCCCCGGGTCTCCCTCGTCGGCGTTACAGAGGACGTATTTTACATCACCCTTTGACTGCGAGGCGAACCGCCACTTCAGCCCCGTCGGGAAACCCGCGCCACCCCTGCCGCGAAGCCCCGAGTCGAGGACTTCCTGCACGATCTCTTCCGGTGTCATTTCCGTCAGGGCCTTGGCCATACCCGCATAGCCGTCGCGGGCGATGTATTCGTCGATGACCTCGGGGTCGATAAGACCCTTGTTCCTCAGAACCCTCAATTCCTGGTGGGCGAAAAAGGGAATTTCATGCATCTCGGGGATTCGTATTTCAGTGGAGGGCTCCTTGTACATGAGCCGTTCCAGCGGCCGCCCCTTCAGAAAATGCTCTTCGACCAACTCGGGTATATCCGCGGGCGTAACCATCATATAAATGATGCCCTCGGGGTAGACCACCATGATGGGGCCCATGGCGCAAAAGCCGTTGCACCCCGTTTCCACGATGCGTATCTCATCAGCAAGCTTCTGCTTGGCAAATTCCGCCGCCAGCGCCTGTTTTACACCCATGCTTCCCGTCGCGCGGCAGCCGGTGCCCCCGCAGATCAGTATATGTGACCGAAAAACTTTCATCGGATGGAAACCTCCTTGTCGGTAGTAGATATAATAATGAAACGCATCAGTCTCTCTTTTCTCTTCCCCTCGCCAGCACAAAGGGGGTCTGGACCTCTCCTTCGAGGATGTGTCGCTTGAAGACCTGTCTCATTTTGTTTGCATTCATGTATTCATACACGATCGGTTCCTGACCCAGAATTTCCACGGTCACTTCCGGCTCCCTGCTGCAGAGTCCCATGCAGCCCGAGGTGGTGACGATAACATCGGAAACACCGGATTCTTCGATTTCGTTCATGAGGGAGTTCATGACCTCTCGGGCCCCGGCGGCGATGCCGCAGGTACCCATGTGAACCGTCACTTTTACACGCCGCTCCCCTTCCCGAAGGGCGTTTTCTGCGTGAATCCGCTCCTTGATCTTTTTTAAGTCCTCAATCTTCAGTTTCGGCATATCCGTACCCCTTTATCATCAGTTGTATTGTTTTAAGATATCATTGACCCTCTCGGGCTTGACCCGTCCGTGGACGTCTTCATCGACGACCACGACCGGCCCGAGACCACAGGCGCCGAGGCAGCGGACCGTTTCGTATGTGAACATACGGTCAGGGGTGGTCTCTCCTTCCTTGATGCCGAAGATCCTTTCAAGATTTTCAGCGATCTTCTTTCCACCCCGGACGTAGCAGGCCGTTCCCAGACAGACACGGACGGTATGCTTGCCGCGGGGGGCCATGGTGAAAAAGGAATAGAAGGTGACAACGCCGTACACCTGACTGATGGGGATGTTCAGACCGCGTCCGACCCTTCTCTGAATGGGAACCGGCAGGAATCCGAGCGTTTCCTGCGCCTGTTCGAGGACGGGGATCAGCCCGCCCGGTTTCCCCTTGTATCTTTCAATTATCTCATCAAGCTTTGTGATCTGTTCCTCTGTAAAGTCCTTCAACAACTCATTGTGTTCAGATTCCATCTATCAAATCCTCCCTTATAGAAGCGAATTATGCATAAAATAACGGGAATGTCCGTTATGCGCAGGATTCAATTTCCCGGAGTCCCTCGATGATCGTTCTTCTCACGAATTCCAGTACCTCGGCATGATTTATGGGAATATCCTCGAGTTCTTCCTTGATCTCTCGGGGGTCAAGAACGAATACACGACCGTCCTTTTCATGACGATAAAGAAAATCAACCGACGGATGTCCTGCTATCAGGGTTATCATCGTTTCCGCCATGTTTCCCACCGGCTGGCGGTCGATGTGACTGAGCGTGAAATGGGCGAGAACCTTTGTCCCTCGTCCGCGCCGCGATTCAATGGAAAAGTCTCCTCCGGCGAGATGAGCCGCATGGGCGAGCAGGGGAAGTCCGAGACCGATCTTTCTGACGGTCTTCGTCGTGAAGAAAGGATCAAGCGCTCTGCCGAGAGTTTCTTCATCCATGCCGGAGCCATTGTCGTCGATTTCCAGCGTCAGCGTGTCCGTGCCCGTGTCTTCGACGAGTGTTATCCGGATCACCCCGGCTTCCGCCCGGACCGAGTTTTCGGCAATATCGAGTACGTGCATGGAAAGTTCCTGCATGCCTTACTCCCTGATATATCGTCCGTCCATTCGCTTGAGCGCCATCATGAATTCGTCCAGTGTCGGTTTCTCCATGAATGCCGTGGTGTATCCCCCTCCGATATCTTTTATGAAATGAGCGTCCGATGATTCGATGAAGGGGAAACGGGCCAGCTCAGGGAAGCGTTTTCGGGCTTCCGCAATGCCTGTCCTGCGGGATATTTCAAGGGCGTCGAAGCCCGCATCGGGCGGAATGAACCCGAGTTGGCCGAGAACGCTGAAGCTTTCCCGGTCTATATGGGCGGCGATCGCGATCCCCCGAAGGTCATGTATCCTATTCACGACGGATTGGAGTGAAAGGCCCGTCGCTCCGATGAGCAGCCGTTCGTTGAACCCTTCGACTTCGTTCAATTCATTCACAATGGGCTGACAGCCGAAGAGTTCCTCCCGGTTCATTCCTTTCAGAGACGTGTATATCAGTTCCTGCAAAGCGAGGAGCCCGTCGATTTTTTCAAAGAGCCCGATGATGTGTACTTCTTCCCTGCTTGTTATTTCCATGCCCGGGAAAACAGTGATGTCCCTTCCACGGGCGGCTCGAAGAACGTACGGAACGTTTTCCGACGCGTTGTGATCGCATATCCCGATTATGTCGAGACCTTTCGAAACCGCCTGTTCAACGAGGGCCGTCGGATACATGTCAAGATCGGCACACGGTGAAAGGCAGGTATGAATATGCAGGTCACATTTGAAACCCCGTATCATGATTCCGCGCCCCTCGAGTGCATGGTCGGATGTCCTGCCAGATCCCATTGACGCTCGGCACTGTTATTTCCCGAGGAGATGGTATATCTTTCCCGCGGTCACAAATCCGTTCTGGTTCGTCACCAGTATGGGGATTCCTTCCTTTGACGCCTTATCGAGGGTGTCCTTTTCCGGTTCCTGACCGAGGGTGAGAATCACGCAGGCATGCTCTTTCAGCACCGCGACGGCGACGATATTCTGATGCCCCTGACGGGTGATCCAGACATCACCACCCCTGCTGTTCGCAATGACGTCACTCAGGAGGTCACCGACGTAACCGCCCGTCACCTCCCTGTCGAGCTGGTCGTTACCGCAATGAACCGTGAGACCCAATGCCTCCACAAGCGCTGATATTTTCATTTTCGTCCGCTCTTTATCTCCGCTCCTTCATGAAGAGCGGGTTTCATGCTCCCCGTTCCCGGAGACTCTTACAGTTTCTTGATGCACCCGACAATGCCGTTCGCATAAAGCCGTCCGGAGGTTTCAAAGAGGATGTATCGCGTCAGTAACACCGGAATATCGAGTTCCTCGGCGAGTTTCAATGTGTCTTCAGGGGGGCGTTTGCCTCGCACGATGATGATGGCTGCCGTGTCAAGGATGCTTGCCGTCCGCACCACCTGCGGGTTCGTCAGGCCCGTGAGGAGAAGGCTTTTGGGTTTGGCAAAGGCGAGAACGTCGCTCATCAAGTCGGCGCTGAATGCCGTTTTTACATCCCTGTGCATATACTCGCCGCCGACCAGCACTTCCGCATCCAGTATTTCTTTAACTTCCTGAAGTGTCACGGTTGTCTCCCCGTTCACAGTGAAAAGGCGTATTTGAAACACACCGGAAGCGGGCTGCCCGCTCCGTTCGTCCCTGACCGCCCCTTTGTAACAGCTGAAAATGCCGCCGATCGCCGGGAATAACGGCAGGATCCGCTTCAATTCATGCCGAATCAGGTTTTTTTACAACTTGTTGACGCAACCGACGATTCCGTTCGCATAAAGACGCCCGGACGTTTCAAAGAGAGTATACCGCGTTGCCAGAACGGGGATTCTCAATCCTTCAGCTCGTGCCAGCATTTCCTGTGAGGGTGTTTTGCCGCGAACAACCACGATACCGGAAGCATCAAGGACATGAGAGCATTGCACGATCTGGATGTTTGCGAGGCCGGTGAGAATCAGGGTTCCCGGTCTGGCGAATTTGAGAAATTCGCTCACCATATCGGCGCTGCCGGCAATTTCAACTTTTCTGTCGGCCTGATCGTGACCCGCCAGGAACACCGCATCCAAAATTTCTTCTATATCCCTGATGGTCACAGCTCTGTCCTTCGCGATTCAAGGGTGCACGATTAGGTAGAATCTTCTGCCATTCATGCTGTAAAAAAACCGCCTCTGCGTACCACAAGGTTCCCGGAATGTCAATAGTTTTATCTGTTATGAATCCCTTAAAAATAGAATGGTTACGGCCACGTTTTTTTCCTTGACAAGGGATGCCATTTTTGTTTAGACGTGTTGTGACCTGGAGTCATAATATGACCTATGTCCGTTAAATGAACGCGGTTTGTGAAAACCCGTCCTCCTAAGAAAAGCGCGTGCGCTTATTCTCAAGTTGAACAACAGATACACGTCAGAATATCGGGAAAGGGATACGATGTCAGGCCCTCGAAAGCGAAGAGAGAAAGAGAAAGAACAGAGAAGGCGGGCGATCCTGAAAGCCGCCCGAAAACTTTTTTTCAAAAAGGAAAGCCATCCCGTAACAGTAGCAAAAATCGCCAAGAAGGCGCAGTTGAGCAAGGGAGCCATCTACCTCTACTTCAGCAGCAAAGAGGAGATCTATGCGCAGTTACTTCTCGATGATATCGAGAAATTCCATATAGCGGTAAGCGACATTTTCGACAAGAATGATAACGCCTCCGACATACTTCAAGACTTTTCAGCGACATATATCAATTTTTTCCTCTCCGACAGGGAACTTTTCAGAATCCTGATGAATTTCATGCTCCGGGAAAATAACCTCGATTTTACGTCAGAGACACACTGGCGGGTCATTCAGGAGACGAACAGGGTCATTTCAGTAACGGAAAGGATTTTCCAGCACGGGGTAGACAGGGGCGAGTTTTTCATTAAAGAGGAAGACATGTGGAAAGCGAGAAATGCCCTCTGGGGGCTTCTGAACGGAGTGCTCTCGCTCCACCTGTATATCGGCAAGGAATCTTTGAGAGAAGAGCGGATACGTTCAAACATCGAAGAGGGCCTGAAGATTTTCATCCAAGGATTAAAGAAATCCCTATAAGAAGGAGGTTTGGCATGAGCAATTCATTAGTCAATACCAGAGACCAGAAATTCGTCCTCTATGAACAAGTCGGTATTGAGAAACTGTTCGCATATGAAAAATATGCGGATTATTCCTCCGACCTCGTCGACATGATGTTGAATGAGGCAGAAAAATTAGCGATTGAGGAAATTCTGCCGACCTATGATGTCGGTGACAAGGAAAAGGCCGTGCTCACCGACGGCGTGGCCTATGCTCCCAAATGTTACCATGGACCGTACAAGAAATTCTGCGAGGGCGGCTGGCTGATGGCAACGAAAGACCCCGAGATCGGCGGTCAGGGCATGCCCCTCACCCTGTGGAGCGCCTGCATGGAGCTCTTCAATTCGGCGAACTTCGCCTTCATGATGTATCCGGGTCTCGGACTGGGTGCCGCGGGACTGGTCCAGAACTATGGTACGGAAGAGCAGAAGAACAAGTACATGTACAAGATGCTCTCCGGTGAATGGGGCGGTACCATGTGCCTTACTGAACCGGGTGCGGGAAGTGACGTGGGTGCCACGAGGACGGTCGCCAAACGGCGTCCGGACGGGTTCTTCAACATTGAGGGGACAAAGAGTTTCATTTCTTCGGGTGATCATGATCTGACGGAGAACATCATTCATCCCGTTCTGGCGAGGATCGAGGGAGACCCCCCCGGGACGGGCGGTATTTCCATCTTCGTCGTTCCGAAGTTCAAGGTCAATGAAGACGGGTCGGTGGGAGAGTCGAACGATGTCGTTACCGGGAATCTGGAACACAAAATGGGTATCAATGGTTCCGCCACGGCGACACTGAACTTCGGTGAGAACGGAAACTGCGTGGGTGAGCTTCTCGGTGAGGAACGGATGGGAATGAGGATCATGTTCCAGATGATGAACGAGGCTCGCCTCGAAGTGGGAATGCAGGGCCTGGGACATGCGACGGCGGCCCTGGAACATGCCGTCCAGTATGCGAAGGAGCGGGTCCAGAGCAAGCCGGTGTGGGCCATGAAGGATCCCTTTGCGGCGGCGGTCCCGATCATTCAGCATCCCGATGTACGCAGGACGCTTCTCTGGATGAAGGCCCACGTGGAAGGAATGCGGGCCCTGAACTACTGGGTTTCCTTCTGCATCGACATGGAACATATAGCCGCAACGCCGGAGGAAAAGAAGCGCTGGCAGGGATTTGTTGAACTTCTGACCCCGGTCTGCAAGGCTTACTGTTCCGACAAGGGTGTCGAGATCTGTTCTTACGCGATGGACGTTTACGGCGGGTACGGTTACATCCAGGAATATCCTGTGGAACAGTACCTGAGAGACTGCAAGATCGCCACCCTCTATGAGGGTACGAACGGTATCCAGGCCCTCGACCTGGTGGGAAGGAAACTGGGTCAGAACAAGGGCATGAATGCCATGAACCTCTTCGGTGAGATCAACGGGACGGTCCAGAAGGCCAAGGGAAGAAGCGACCTTGCCGCCGCGGGGACCCGCCTCGAAGAAGCCTACAACGCGATGGTCGGTCTCACCATGCAGTTTGCGGACTGGGGCAAGGGCTCGAGCTTCCTGCTTCCTGTCCTGAACGCCCGGCCCTATCTGATGAACCTGGGTGATCTTGTGGTGGGATGGAAGCTGGTCGAGGGTGCCGTGATCGCGGCCGGGAAACTGGATGAGCTGTACGCGAAAGCCGGCGCCGATGGTTCCAAGGCCAAACAGAGGGCCCTTGCACGGGAAAACGTTGATGTTGCCTTCTACCAGGGAAAAATTGCCGCGGCGCAGTACTTTGCCGACACAATCCTTCCGACCCTTGGCGGCAGGTGTACGGCGATCCAGCTGGGGAGCAAGGTCCCCATTGAAATGCTCGAGGAATCGTTCACCATCTGATCCGGTGCATTTCTATTGCGGGTTACAGTAAATCAAGGCGATTAAAGTATGCCTATCAAGGAGGAGTGATATGTCGTATGAAATCAAGAAAGCTGCCATCATAGGGGCAGGGGTCATGGGCGCGACGATCGCCGCTCACATGACCAATGCGGGAATCGAGTGCGTCATGCTTGACATTGTGCCTCCCTTCGATCCGAGTGAGAAGGATCTGGCAAAGGGGCTCAAGAAGGAGAGCAAGGCATGGCGTAACAGCTTCGCATCAAACGGGCTGAACGGTGCGCTGAAATCCAAACCGGCAAGTTTCTATTCAAAGAAGAATGCCTCCCTGATCTCCATCGGAAACCTCGAAGACGATCTGGACATGTTGAAAGACGTTGATTTTCTCCTGGAAGTCGTCGTGGAAAACCTGAAGATTAAGCAGGACCTCTTCACAAAACTGGAAAAAGTGGTCCGTCCGGACTGCATCATCGGGACGAATACGTCCGGCCTTCCGATCAAGGACATCGCCGCCCCGATGAGCGCGAAGTTCAAGGAGCGTTTCCTGGGCATCCACTTCTTTAATCCTCCCCGGTACATGAAGCTCGTGGAAGTGATCCCCGGCGAGACAACGAAGCAGGAAATCGTCGACTACATGACCTATTTCCTGGAAAACGTCCTCGGCAAGGGCGTGGTTATCTGCAAGGACGTTCCCAACTTCATCGCCAACCGTATCGGTGTCTTCGATATTTCCAACGCTGTAAAGACAATGCTGGAACACGACCTCACCATTCCGGAACTGGATGCCATCATCGCCAAGGTGCTTGGCAGGCCGGGCTCAGCCATCTGCGGGACCATCGACCTGGTCGGCATCGACACCGGCTATCACGTCATGAAAAACCTCGTGGCGGCCGTGCCTGATGATGAAATGATCGATACCTTCTCACCGCCGGAATTCATGGACAAGATGGTGCAGAACAAGTGGCTCGGCAACAAGACAAAACAGGGTTTCTACAAGAAGACAAAAGATGAAAAGGGTAAAAAGGTCAAACTGGCCCTTGATTACAAGACCATGGAATATGTTCCCTTCAAGAAACCCAAGTTCGAGTCCGTCTCCGAAGCGGCCAAGGTCGAGGGTGGTTTCGATGATAAGCTGAAATCGCTCTTCTATTCGGATAAGGACATGGCAGGAGACATTGTCAGGGAATATCTCTGCAAGAACTTCATCTATTCGGCCAACCGTATTCCCGAGATCTGCGATACCGTCTATCAGGTCGACAACACCATGAAATGGGGATACAACCATGCGAAGGGACCTTTCGAAACGTGGGACGCCGTAGGTCTCAAGGATTCCCTGGAAGTGATGAAGAAGCTGAAACTGAAAGTCCCCAAGAAGATCACCGAGATGGTGAAGAACGGATTTGAATCATTCTATGCAAAGAAGGAAGACGGCCTGTACTATTACGACTTCGAAAAGAAAGATTACGTCAAGATGGGGGATAATCCCAAGATCATCATCCTGGCGGATCTCAAGGAGAAAAAGAAAGTCGTGAAGGAAAACGTGTCGGCCAGCCTTATCGATATCGGTGACGGCGTCGTCTGCCTCGAATTCCATACCAAGATGAACGCCATCGATCCCGACATGATCTCCATGATCGATGAAAGCTGCGATATCGTCATGAAGGATTTCGTGGGTATGGTCGTTGCGAACCAGGCAACGAATTTCTGCGTGGGTGCCAACATCTTCCAGGTGCTCCTTGCCGCGCAGCAGGGTGATTGGGATATGCTGGACAAGATGGTGCACGACCTGCAGTATGCCAACATGAAGATGAAGTACCTTGAGAAACCGGTTGTCACCGCTCCCGCGGGCATGGCCCTCGGCGGCGGCTGCGAGGTCAGCATCCACGGACAGCGTTGTCAGCCCTGCGGCGAAACCTACATGGGTCTCGTCGAAGTGGGTGTCGGCGTCATTCCCGCCGGCGGCGGCTGCAAGGAGCTGATGGTCCGCTGCACCGAAGGCATTCCCGATGGTGTCGTCGACGCCGGGATGAACATGCAGCCCATTTATGAAAAGGTCCTCATGAACATCGCCCAGGCGAAAGTGGCCACCAGCGCCATGGAAGCCATGGAACTCGGGTACATCAGGAAGACCGAGAACATCAGCCTTAACCGTGACCACCAGATATGGGACGCCAAGGAACTGGTTCTCTCCATGGCAAAGACCCACCGGAAGAGGACCCGTGACATGATCCCCGTCATGGGGAAAAACCTGGAAGGCATTGCCCATGCCGTCCTGTTCAACATGAAGCATGGTAACTACATGTCCGAATATGATGAACACGTGACGAAGAAGATTGCGTGGATCCTTTCGGGCGGCGATTGCCCCGAGAACACCTTCGTTACCGAGGATGCGATTCTCGACCGTGAGCGGGAAGCCTTCTTGAGCCTTGCCGGCGAACAGAAGACCCAGGATCGTATCATGCACATGTTGACCAAAGGGAAACCGCTGCGTAACTAAGAACAAAACTGTTTATTGCCGTTCCCGGCCGACCGGCCGGGGCGGCATTAAATGATAAGGAGGATTATTATGCGTGATGCTGTTATCGTAGAATCAGTGAGAAGCCCGGGAGGACGGTACAGAAGGGGCGGACTCGCCCAGACCAGGGGTGATGAAATAGGGATCCAGGTGCTCAAGGGTCTTATGGCCCGGGTACCCCAGTTGAAGCCCGAAGATGTTGACGACCTCGTCTGCGGATGCTCCTTTCCCGAAGCGGAACAGGGCATGAACCTGGGCCGTGTTGTAGCGCTGGGTGCGGGACTTCCCGTGTCGGTTCCCGGTGTGACCGTAAATCGCTTCTGCTCCTCGGGGCTTCAGGCGATAGCCGACGCCGCGGCGAAGATAAAAGCCGGATGGTCGGAGATCGCGATCGGCGGCGGCGTGGAGACCATGAGCCACATTCCCATGGGCGGGTGGATATTCCGTCCCCATCCCGAATGGGGTGATCGTCCCATGACCTATGTGTCCATGGGCATCACGGCGGAAAACGTGGCCATGCGCTATAACGTCAGCCGTGAAGATCAGGACAAGTTCGGTCTCGAGAGCAACCGGAGGGCCCATGAGGCGATCCAGAAAGGCCTGTGGAAAGAGGAAATCATTCCCATAGAGGCCTGGCAGATGAAAAAGGACAAGAACGGGCAGTGGGTCAGGACGTTCAAAACCTTTGATATGGATGACGGTGTGCGCTGGCCGGCATCGCTGGAGAACATGGCGAAACTGAAATCCCCCTTCAAACAGGGTGGTTCGGTGACCGCGGCCAATTCATCACAGATGACCGACGGTGCCGCCTTCACGCTTCTCATGTCGCCGGAAAAGGCGAAGGAACTGGGTTTGAAACCGATCGCGAAGCTGACCCACTATACCGCGGCGGGTTGCGAGCCTGATGAGATGGGTGTCGGTCCCAAGGTTGCCATTCCGAAGGTTCTCAAGATCGCCGGATTGACCCTTGACGACATCGACCTTTTCGAGATCAACGAAGCCTTTGCCTCCCAGGCGATCCATTGCTGCAGGGAGCTGGGCATCGAAGACCGGTACTGGAAGGGTGACATCAACCCCAACGGCGGCGCCATCGCGATCGGCCATCCCCTGGGATGCACCGGCGCGAAACTGACGGCGCAGCTGCTGCACGAGATGAAGCGCAGGAAAGCGAAACGCGGTATCGTTTCCATGTGTATCGGCGGCGGCATGGGCGCGGCCGGCATCTTTGAGATGCTGTAAGATTTGCCGTTTATGACGGTTCGAGAAAGCCACGGCAGCAATGCCGTGGCTTTCTTTGTCTGGAGAGAGATCGGGTAAGTACGTCTCGTAGATATGAGGAAAGCGACAAAGCGACAAAGTGGCAGAGCGATGATCCTGTATCTTCGCCGGACCAATGAAGAGGTGTTATTGGACAACGGTTTCTTGACAACCTTCGAAAAGTATGGTTGTTCAGCACATCAAGGTCATATAAAAGGAGCAGGCGATGAAGGTCGGGTTCGTTCAGTTCAATCCACGGTTCGGCGACATCAGTGGAAACATTGAACAAGCGCTGGGACTCGCGGAAAGTGCCGACGCGGAGCTGCTGGTCCTTCCGGAGCTTTTCAACACGGGTTATCTCTTTGCGTCGCCCCATGAGGTGGCGGAACTGTCCGAGGAGGTTCCCGGCGGTCGCACAACGGAAGCCCTCAGTGACCTGGCACGCAGGAAAAAGGCCTGGATCATCGGCGGTCTTGCGGAGCGGGACAGTGACGTCTTTTACAACTCCGCCGTTCTTGCCGGTCCGGACGGGTATCATGACACCTATCGGAAGATACATCTTTTTTCAGAGGAAAAAAAATGGTTTCAGCCGGGAAACAGGGGGTTCCGGGTCTATGACATCGGGGAATGCACCATCGGTATCATGATATGTTTCGACTGGATTTTCCCCGAATCGGTGCGGACATTGTCTCTAATGGGGGCCCAGGTCATCTGTCATGCGGCGAACCTGGTCCTTCCCTATTGTCAGGAGTCCATGAAAACGCGGTGCCTGGAGAACCGGGTCTTCTCGATAACGGCGAACAGGACGGGAACCGAAACCAGGGGGGGGCAGACGCTTTCCTACACCGGCAGAAGCCGGATCATTGCCCCTGATACGGAGGTTCTTCATACGGCCGGCGAAGATACGGACGAAGCGGGGGTCGTGGACATCGACCCGGAACGGGCGCTCGACAAACAATTAAATCCCTACAACAACCTCTTCGGTGACCGGCGCGTTGAGTTCTATGGGCGACTCCTTAAAAAACAGGGGGGCCGCTGAATCGTTATCCCTCCGTCACGATCCGGGAAAAATCGGCGATCCGGTAGAAGAGGCGAGATATCTCTTCCAGCAGCGAAAGCCGGTTTCTGCGGACCTTTTCATCCTCGGCCATGACCAGGACGGTCTCAAAGAAGGCGTCTACCGGCTTTCTGAAACGGGCGATCTCGCTCAGGGCCGACGGGTAATCATCGGCATCGATGAATGCCCCTGCCGTTTCCCAGATGGACAGGAATGCCTCGTGAAGTTGCCTCTCCTCTTCCTCCGCGAAATCGGAGGGATCAACGGTGCCTCCCTCGAAATTCTTGAGGATGTTCACGACGCGCTTGAAGGCGATGACGAGCGGTTCAAAATCGGGGTGTTTCTTGAATTCCTCCACGGCCTCTATCTTCTTCAGGGTCCTGACCGGACTCGACAGGCCGGAAACGAGGACGGCGTCGACGACGTCATAGGCGCGGCCCTGCGAAATGAGCTGATTTTCAAGCCGCCCCCTGAAGAATTCCAGAACGTCTTTCTTAACATCTTCCGGTGGTCTCTTCAGTTTCTTTGACAGGATCTGCAGGCTCCTGTCGATGACATCACCAAGGTCAAGGTCATAACCCCGGTCAATGATTATGTTCATGACTCCCAGGGCCTGTCTTCGCAGGGCGTAAGGATCGGCGGTCCCCGTGGGGATGAGGTTCACGCCGAAGCATCCCGTGATGGTGTCTACTTTGTCGGCGATGCTGACGATCGCTCCTTCGTCCGTCCCGGGCAGTTCGCCACCCGCCGCCGTGGGGAGATAATGTTCATAGATGGCCTGTGCAACGATCGGGTCCTCTCCTTGGATCAGCGCGTATTCACGTCCCATGACGCCCTGAAGTTCGGGAAATTCATAGACCATCTGTGATTCGAGGTCGGCCTTGCAGAGCAGGGCGGTTCGTTCCACCCCGGCGGAGACGGAAGGCTTGACCATCCCGGCGATGGTGAGAGCAAGTTCCTTGAACTGCATGACCTTTTCGTATGATGTGCCCAGGAGGCTGTGAAATGTCACGTTCCTGAGGTATTCAAGCCGCTCTTCAAGAGGCAGTTTACGATCCTCCTCGAAGAAGAACCGGGCGTCGGCAAGGCGCGCCCTGATGACCTTTTCGTTGCCCCTGGCAACGACTGACAGGTCGCGGGCCTGCGTGTTGTTGATGGTTATGAAATAGGGCATCAGGTTTCCGTCGTTATCCACCACGGGAAAGTATTTCTGATGTTTCATCATTGCCGTTGTCAGAACTTCCGCCGGCAGCTTCAGGTATTCCTCTTCAAAACTTCCCCGGACGGTCGAGGGATACTCGACAAGGAACATGACCTCCTCGAGGAGCTCCTTCTTTTCCATCACGGTCCCCGATACGGCGCCGGCCTCCCGTCGCGCTTCATCGATGATGCGTTTCCTGCGTTCTTCGGGGTCAACGATGACGTACCGCTTTTCCAGTTGTTCCCGGTAATCGGATATGCCGGAGACCTCGAAGAGTTCAGGAGCCATGAACCGGTGACCGCGGCTCCTCGAACCGCTGTCTATGTTCTCCACCCTGAAAGGAACAACGGCACCGCCGTACAGTGCCAGTATCCAGTGGATGGGGCGGGCGAACCGGATATCCAGGTTCATCCATCGCATGGACTTCTGAAAGGGAATGGCGGAAATGAACCGCGGGAGCAAGGCGGTCAGGATATCCGCCGTATCGCCGCCGGTGATCGTCTTCCGTGCGCAGAGATACTCTCCCTTATCGGTGGTCACCGTGATCAGATCGGCGATATCCATCCCCTGTCCCCGGGCGAAACCCAGGGCTGCCTTTGTGGGGGTTCCCCTCTCGTCGAAAGCGGCCCTCTTGGCGGGCCCGACCTTTTCAACCAGTTGATCTTCCTGCCGCTCCTCCACATCTTCCACGGAAATGAAAAGTCGCCGCGGCGTTGCCATGGCATGTATGGTGCCGTGTGCGATGCGCGATTCGGAAAGTTCCCTTTCCATGATGTGTTCCATGTCCGCTATCGCTTTCGGCAGGAAGGCCGCCGGTATTTCCTCCGTTCCGATCTCCAGTAACAGTTCCTTACCCATATGAAGCTCCCGGGATGTCTATCGTTTCTTCCGTCCCCTCGTCGCCGACCGGGATGGTCCCCTGCCGGTGGGCCGAAGGGAGCGGTGTTATCTGTTCTTGCTCCATCGCCCCATGAGCGGGTATCCCATTTCTTCGCGTTGTTTCAGGTACCCCTCGGCGGAAAGCCGGGCCAGATTACGAACTCTTCCGATATAGCTTGTTCGTTCCGTTACACTGATGGCTCCGCGGGCGTCGAGAATGTTGAAGACATGTGAACACTTGAGACAGTAATCATAGGTCGGCAGCACGAGACCTCGCTCGGACATTCGGATCGATTCCGCCTCATAGCTGTCGAACAGGCTTCGCAGCATGTTCATGTCAGCTTCCTCGAAGTTGTAGATCGAGAATTCAACTTCACCGCGGTGGTGGACGTCTCCGTATTTGATGCCGCTTCCCCACTCCAGGTCATAGACATTGTCTATCTCCTGGAGGTACATGCAGATCCTCTCTATTCCATAAGTTATCTCCACGCAGACGGGATGCAGGTCAATGCCGCCCACCTGCTGGAAATAGGTGAACTGGGTTATTTCCATGCCGTCGAGCCAGACCTCCCATCCCAGACCCCAGGCACCGAGTGTAGGTGATTCCCAGTCGTCCTCGACGAAACGGATATCGTGATCGAGGGGGTCGATACCGAAACTTCGCAGCGAGTCGAGATAGAGGTCCTGGATATCGAGCGGTGACGGCTTCATGATCACCTGGTACTGATAGTAGTGCTGAAGACGGTTCGGGTTTTCGCCGTACCGTCCGTCGGTGGGCCTGCGGGAGGGTTCCACATAGGCAACATTCCATGGTTCCGGCCCGAGCGCCCGGAGAAAGGTCGCCGGGTTGAACGTGCCCGCGCCCACTTCCAGATCATAGGGCTGCTGGATGATGCATCCCTGGCCGGACCAGTATTTTTCAAGGGCGAAAATCAGTTCCTGAAAGGTCACAAAACTTCCTCCTCCTATCATCAAATGCCTGCTAAGGTCGCGGGGAAACTACCAGAACGGTCACACCCTGTCAAGTCAATTCAGGGAAAGGGGGCAGCGGCGGCTGTGCGGGGGAATTGTCCCGGCAGCCGCAACTGTGGTATAGAGGGGGGCGGATTAGGGATTAACGGATTACGGATTAACGGATTACGGATTAACGGATTAGGGATTAACGGATTAGCGGATTACGGATTAGCGGATTACGGGGTAAAGAGTGGTGAGGAGAAGGCTGTGATGAGTGCCGGGAGGAAAGGCAGGCCGGACGTTAAAAAAAAGAAGAAGAAAGCTTCTTCTCCCGGGTCTCTGCACGACGCGCTTCGCTCGGCCGTCGAATATCAACGGACGGGAAAATTCGACAAGGCCGAGGTTATGTATCGAAGGATACTCGCATCCGTTCCCGACGATGCGGATATTCACTGCAACCTGGGAGCGGCCCTCAGCGCACAGGGGAAGCTTGAAGATGCTGAAGGTATCCTTCGCCGGGCCCTGCACCTGCAGCCCGGCCATATTCATGCCCTGTTCAATCTTGCAAATGTCGTAAAGGAACTGGGACGTGGGGGGGAGGCAGCCGCCCTCTTCGAGGAGGTCCTCGGGAAAGATCCCCGGCACCGGGGTGCCTGGTTCAATCTCGGCAATCTCTGCCGTGACAGGCAGGACATCGGGGAAGCGAAAAAATGCTATCAGCGGGTCATTGCCATTGACGGATCACACGCCGGCGCCCTCATCAACCTCGCCCATGTCCTTCATGAAGAGGGAAACACGCGGGATGCCATCGAATGCTGCGGACAGGCTATCACACATGATGAGAACAACGCCGCCGCCCATTTCAACATGGGGAAGCTTCTCAGGGAAACGGGCGATATCCCCGGGGCGATCGCATCATACCGGCGTTCAGCCGCGCTTGATCCTGCGGATCACCGGGCCTTTTACAGTCTTGGAAATATTTACAAGGATGCCGGCAGGTACGATGAGGCCGTCACCTGTTTCGAGAAAACCCTCCTGCTCGATCCCGGCAATGTCATGGTTCCACATCTCCTTGCCGCGCTCAGGGGGGAAAGAAAAGGATCGGCACCCCCTGAATATGTTCGTGAACTCTATGACCGGTATGCCGAAGGATTCGACCGGCACCTGACGGAAACGCTGCGGTACCGGATACCCTCTGTTCTGAAAGAACTGATTGGGCGCGTCGCCGGTGCCGATGGACGGTTTGCGAGCACGATCGACCTGGGGTGCGGAACAGGTCTTGCCGGTGTGGAATTCCGTCCCCTGTCGGACCGTTTGACCGGTATCGACATCTCGCCGGGCATGATAGTCAAGGCACGGAAGAGGGAGATATACGACATGCTGCTCGTCGGTGACCTTCTCACGCACATGGAGGAGACCACCGAACGATATGACCTCTTTCTTGCCGCCGATGTTCTCATTTATACGGGTGATCTGGCGCCCCTCTTCGCGGCGGTCCACCGCTCCTCTCTGTCTGGCGCCTGGCTGGGTTTTTCAACGGAACGGACCGACGAGGGGGGATTTCTCCTGCGGAAGACGGGACGCTTCGCCCACGCTCCGTCATATATCGAAACGACGGCCGGCGATCATGGTTTTGACGTCGTGGTCCGACAAGCCGAGACGATCAGGATGGAGAACGACCGGCCCATTCACGGCGACGTCTTTATCCTGAGGCGGAGGGGATGAAAGAGAAAAGTCCTCAGGGACCTATGGCAGGTTCAAATTTTTCACATCCCGGAGGACCCTGAGCGATTTCAATTCCCTGCCCAGAAGGTGGCGGATAAAGAGACCGAGAAGCGTCCGGCTTTCGGACATGGCCCGTTCGGAAAAGACGAGCCGGTTCATCTTTGAAAATTGAACGGTCTTCCCCGCGATGAGCGTTTTGACCGTACCCGCCGAGACAGTGATCGTTTCGGGTCCCCTGGGATTGCAATTCCCGCAGAAGATACCCCCGTCGTCGACGCTGAAGACGGCGGACGTCATGTCGTCTATGGAACGGCCACAGCGGATGCAGCGGTCGAGGACGGGATCATACCCGGCGGTTCCGAGGAGGCGCAGTTCGAAGAGCCGTGCCGTTTCTGCAGTGCCGTTCCCTTCCTCCAGCAATGTGAGCGCCAGGGAAAGCAGCCTGAAAAGAGCGGTCCCCCGCTTTCCTTCCAGGGAGAACTGCTCCGTCAGTTCCACGATATATGACGCTGTCAATGACCGCTCGAGGTCCTCACGAACAGCGGGATAATGGCTGAGGACGTCGCAGTTTTCGATCAGGGAAAGACCGCCGCTTCGCGAAGAAAAGGAAATTTTCAGAAGCGAATAGGGTTCCAGGGCGTTTGAGAATCGCTTCCTGCTGCGGCGCGCACCCTTCGCGATCCCTTTCAGTTTTCCGAAACGCTCCGTGTAGAAGGTGACGATCCGGTCGGATTCTCCATAATCCATGCAACGAAGTACGAAAGCGGATGTGTCGTGGACGGGCCGTCTGGTCATGTCATCAGTTTTAAAAATAATGTCGCCAGACCGAGGAACGAAAGAAAACCGAAGGCGTCGGTAAAGGCCGTTACGAAAATATGTGAGCCGAGAGCAGGATCGGATTTTATCCACTTCAGGCTCAAAGGTATGAGCGTCCCGATCAGTGTTCCCACAAAAATATTGATGATCATTGCAAGGCCCAGCACGATGCCCAGCAGGGAATCTCCCTTCCATAAATAGGCAATGACGCCGATAACGATACCGACGGCGACGCCGTTCGCTACGCCGACCAGGATCTGCCGATAGAGGGCCCGTTTTGAGTTTTCAAAGGTGACCTCACCCAGGGCAAGACCGCGGACGATAAGTGTCAGCGTCTGGCTCCCGGCGTTGCCGCCGAGTCCCGCCACGACGGGCATGAAAATCGCCAGGGTCACCATCACTTTTATCGTGTCCTCAAAGAATCCGATGACGAGGGCGGAAACAAGGGCCGTGAGCAGGTTTATATACAGCCAGGGGAGTCGTTTCTTGACTGATTGCATGGGATTATTGAAGATACTGTCATCCTCATCAAGGCCGGCGATACGATAAAGGTCCTCGGACGTCTCCTCTTCCATGACGTCGATAATGTCGTCGATGGTGATCCGACCCAGCAGTCTGTTATCGTCGTCGACAACGGGAAGCGATACCAGGTCGTATTTTTCGAACATCCTGGCCACTTCTTCCTGGTCGATATGAACCGTCACGCTCGGTATGACCGGGTCGATCGAATCGACAACGGGGTTTCCCCGCCTTGTGGTAATAAGCTTCTGGAGAGGAACGGTCCCGATCAGCCTGTCTTCCGTGTCGACGACAAAAATATTGTATATGTGATCAATATCTTCCGATGCCTGCGCGACGGCCTGAAGGGCTTCACTGATGGAGGCTTCCGACCGGACGGAAACAAGTTCCGACTGCATGAGGCCTCCGGCGGTATCCTCCTCATACTTGAGCAGCTCCTTGACTCCCTCAGATTCTTCCGGTTCTATTCCGTCCAGAACGGCCTGTGCCTGTTTCCGGGGAAGCTCGGCGATGAAATCAGCGGCATCGTCCGATTCCATTTCGTCGATGATTTCCGTCAGCTGCTCATCGGAAAGTTCCTCTATGATCCGTTCGCGTGATTCATCACTGATTTCAAGAATGACGTCGGAGGCTTTCTCGACATCAAGAAGGGAGAAGAGCCGGTATTGCTCTTCCTCGTCGAGGTTGTCGATCAGGTCCGCGATATCGGCAGGATGGAGCGAGGAAAAGAGATCGATGATATCGAACTCCCTGTTTTCCTTGATCCATGCCTTCAACTCCCGCAGATGCCGGATCTCTTCCCGCCGCCCCGTATTCATGATGCACCCGGTTGATAAAGTAAAGTGTCGTAACCTATCATTTTAAGGGAAATTTCTCAAGAGATACTTCAATAAAGGTGTTTCTGGAAGGCTGCCCGCAGGAACAGGTGGAACTCCGTTGCCTATTCGTGACACATGTGAACGGGTGCTTCCTCAGGAACGTGTGTCGAACTTGATGACCCCTCCCACGATGGTCATCACTGCCTTTCCCCGGAGTGTCCATCCCTGAAAGGGGCAGTTCCGGCTTTTTGACCGGAAGGTTGCCGTATCAACGGTCCATTCAGCAAGGGGATCGATGACCGTCACGTCCGCGGTGACGCCGGTCGCCAGCCCCCCCCCGGCAATTCCGAGAATCTTCGCCGGGTTGGTGCTCATTTTCTCTATCAGCTGCGGCAGCGTCAAAACGCCGTCATGGACCAGAGAGAGACAGACCGCCAGGGAGGTCTCCAGCCCGATGATCCCCGGTAGAGCGTATTCGAACTCGACATCCTTCTCGATCGACGAATGGGGAGCATGGTCGCTGGCGATCACGTCCAGGGTGCCGTCCCGGAGCGCTTCCCTGACCGCCGCCATGTCTTCCGAGTTTCTCAGGGGCGGGTAGACCTTGCAGTGCGTGGAATAATCTCTGAGCGCTTCATCTGTCAGCGTCGCGTAATGCGGGGCCGTTTCCGCCGTAACCGGCACCCCCCGCTTTTTTGCGTCCGCGACGGCACGGATGCTCCCGGCGGTGCTGACATGAGCAATATGGATTTTTGTTCCCGTATATTCGGCCAGGGCGATGTCCCGCAGGACCATGATGTCTTCGGCGATCGATGGAATTCCCTGAAGTCCCAGTTCCGTCGAGGGGAACCCCTCGTTCATTTGTCCTCCCTCGGCAAGACCCATATCTTCACAGTGGGATATGACGGGAATCCCCAGGGAGAAGGCATACTCCAGGGCGCTCCTCATGAGACCGCTGTCGGTGACGGGCCTGCCGTCGTCGGAGAAGGCGACGACACCGGCTTCTCGAAGGTCACCGAATTCGGTCAGGATCTTTCCGTTCTGTCCTTTGCTTACGGCGGCCACCGGGTAGATCCGGGTGCCGCCGGCGAGGGCCGCCTGCCGGAGAATGAACTCCGTAACGGATCGGCTGTCATTGACCGGATCGGTATTTGCCATGCAGGCCAAGGCGGTGAACCCGCCGGCGAGGGCCGCGTTGCTTCCCGTCTGTATCGTTTCTTTGTATTCGAACCCCGGCTCACGGAGGTGAGTGTGCATGTCAATGAGCCCCGGCGAGACGACCATGCCACTTACGTCGATAAGGGTGGTTGAATCATCCGCTTTGTCCCCGGACCGGTTTTGTTCGATCGCCGACACCTTTTCGTCGATGATGACGAGGTCCGCTTCCATATCCAGATTCTGCGAGGGATCAATAATGCGTCCGCCTCTGAGTATGAGTTTCATTCCTGTTCTCCCGAAAGAAGGTAAAGAAGGGCCATGCGCACGGCCACACCGTTCGCGACCTGGTCAAGAATGACGGAATAGCGGCCATCGGCCACGTCCGGTGAGATCTCTATTCCGCGGTTGATGGGACCCGGATGCATGACCAGCACGTCATCCTTGGCGTATCGTATATTGTCGCTGTTGAGTCCGTAATACTTCGCGTATTCCCTTGTGGAGGGGAACTGATCTGTCTTCTGCCGCTCAAGCTGAATGCGCAGCATCATGACGATGTCGGTGTCCCGAAGCGTCTCTATCATGGAGTTTGAGACAACCGCTCCCATGAGGTGGATATCGCGGGGCATCATCATCGATGGACCGCAGATATGAACACGGGCACCCATTGTGGTAAGCCCGTAAATGTTGGAACGGGCCACCCGGCTGTGGGCGATGTCGCCCACGATGGCGACCTTCAGTCCTTCAATGCCCCCTTTCTTTTCCCTGATCGTCAGCATGTCGAGAAGCGCCTGTGTCGGGTGTTCATGGGCGCCGTCGCCGGCATTGATTATGGACTGGGGCAACAGGCGGGCGAGAATATGGGGGGCACCGGCCGCTCCGTGACGGATCACGATAATGTCGGGATTCATGAATTCCAGCGTTCTGGCCGTGTCGATGAGGGTTTCTCCCTTCACGACACTGCTGGTTGAAGTGGAGATATTGATCGCATCTGCGCTGAGCCGTTTCGCGGCGATCTCAAAGGAGGTCCGTGTCCGCGTGCTCGGTTCGTAAAAAAGATTGATAACCGTCTTGCCCCGCAGGGTGGGGACTTTTTTGATCGCCCGGGTTGATATTTCCTTGAACGATTCAGCCGTATCGAGAATGTTCGTGATTTCGTCGCGCGATATGCCCTTCAGACCCAGTACGTCCTTTCTCGGTAATTTCACCATTTTTCCGCCCCGGATTAGCTTTCTTCGATTATGACTTCATCAATCCCCGAATTTTCAAGGAGGTTGACGCTGATTTTCTCCCACAGGGAAGAAGGGAGCGAGTTGCCCACGTAATTGGCCATGATGGGGAGTTCACGATGACCCCGGTCTATGAGAACGGCGACCTGGATAAGCTTCGGCCGTCCGAAATCCATGAGGGCATCCATCGCTGCCCTGATGGTTCTTCCCGTAAAAAGGACGTCATCGACGAGAATAACCTTTTTGTTGTTCAAGCTGACGGGAATATCTGTCTTACCCATTTTCGGTTTTTTGTTCCCCGACATCACGTCGTCGCGGTAAAGGGTAATGTCGAGAATTCCAAGTGGAATTTGAACGGTTTCCTTTTCCGCTATCTTGTCGCCCAGGCGTCTGGCGAGGGCGACGCCGCCTTTCTGGATCCCGACCAGGATAAGGTCCTTGCTGCCCTGGTTCACTTCCAGTATTTCATAAGCGATGCGGGTGAGGGACCGGTCGATTCCCTCGGCATCCATGACGACCTTTTTGCCCTTCATTACCTGTTCCCGTCCCACCTGTTGATTGTCCACGCAAAAAAAAACCTTCCCACGATATGAGAAGGTTTTACAAGCCCTCGGAAACGGTCATAATCGTTTTTGTTTCTCTGAGCGCACACATGGGTGTTATTTACCAGCGTCGATTCCGGGTGTCAAGGGGATAATGTGGAACAGAGATTAGGGGATTACGGATTAAGCGGATTACGGATTACGGATTAATGTTCCCGAATCCCGGATCTCAATTCTCCGGTTCACGTGTTCCGATCTCAGTGCAGGATATCTCCGAATCGGCTCCAGCGGATATTGTGAGTGTCGGGATTCCAGGAAAAATATATGATAAAGGCCTTGCCGAGGACATCCTTCAGCTCCACGAATCCCCAGAACCTGCTGTCGAGGCTCTGGTCCCGATTGTCTCCCATGACGAACAGGGACCCCTCCGGTACGGTAACGGGTCCAAAGTTGTCACGGGGCTGTATCGAACGGGGGATGATCAGGTTGTCCTGATAACAGCCGTGGCCGTCCTGATAGGGTTCACTATTGATATAGATCCTTTTGTCCCGGATCTCTATGGTGTCGCCTCCAACGGCAATGACACGCTTGATGAAGTCCTTCGAGCGGTCCATGGGATAAATAAAGACAACGATATCACCCCGCTGTGGGTCATTTAGAGGGACGATGGTCTTCCTGAGAAAGGGTATCTTGACGCCGTATATGAACTTATTGACCAGAATGTGATCTCCCACCAGAAGGGTTTCCTTCATGGACCCCGATGGGATCTTAAAGGCCTGTACGATGAAGGTCCTGATAAAAAGCGCTATGAGAATCGCTATGATGATTGTTTCAGCATACTCCTTGACGAGGCTCTTCTTGCCGGTTTCCATTATGCTTGATCCTCAGGAATAGATGGCCGACATAGTGATGCAGGCCATGGTAATGATGAGAAACCCCTTCAGCAGCACTCTGCCGCTTCGTGCCAGCAGATCACGATACCCCATCCTGCGTGACGGTTTCAGTTTCTGTTGTTCATTCATGTCCATGATGGCAACTCCGACCATACCGCCGAGAAAGAGCCCGCTCAGCATGCCGAGGCCGAAAAAAAGGGGCGTCATGAGCACGGCGCCGATCAGGCCGCCCGCAAAGGCGGCCGCAATTCCCCGGACGGACAGATCGAATTGTTTCACCCCTTTCAATCCCAGCAGGAAGTCGCCGACCTCGGCCGCGACGGTTATCCCTGCCAGGACAAGAACAGCGGGTACCGTGATTATCTCAAATCCCGTTGTCCATGCATACACCAGGACGGGGAAAAATATCAGGAGTGTGCCCGGAAAGCTGAAGATGGCGGAAAAGGTTCCGGCAAAGATCAGAAAGATGAGAACTTTCAATCCCGCACTCGCAACAGTCGTCACACTACCCCTTCCTCTTGGTCTTCGACGGCCATATCCGTTCCCATGTCAGAATCGTCGGGCTCGCTATGTATATGGACGAGTATGTTCCGACAATGATTCCGATCAGCAGGGCGAAAGCGAAGTCGTGAATGACGGCGCCGCCCAGGAAAAAGAGGGCCGCCACGACGAGCAATGTCGTCCCCGCCGTGAGAAGGGTTCTGCTGAGGGTTTCATTAATGCTGGCATTCACGATTTCCCGGAGACTCTGCCGTTTCACTTTCTTGACGTTCTCCCTGATCCGGTCGAAGACGACGATGGTATCGTTCAATGAGTATCCGATGATTGTCAGGAGCGCCGCAATAATCGGAAGCGTGAATTCCTTGCTCAAAAGGGAAAATATTCCCACGGTTATGGTGACATCGTGAACAAGGGCGATAATGGCTCCAAGGGCATAGCGCAACTCAAATCTCCAGGTGATGTAAATGAGTATCCCGATCATGGCGTAGCATATGGCGAGAAAGCCTTTTTTCCGCAGGTCTTCCCCCACTTTCGGGCCCACGACCTCCACCCGGCGGATCTCATAATTCCCATCGCCGAATCGTTCGCCGAGCGCCTCGTTTATGGAACCGGTCAACCCCTTGATCTCCGAACTGGAACGGTCCGTCTTGATCAGAAATTCTCTGTCCGCCGCATATCCGAACTGCTGGATGACGCTTTTCCCGAGTTCCACTGTCGCGAGGGCCTTCCGGATTTCGTCAACGGTGACCTTGTCCTTGAACTTGACCTGGACCATGGTTCCGCCGGCGAAATCGATACCAAGGTTCGGCCCGCCATGGAGGACAAGGGAAGCGATACTGATGATGATGGCCGCCAGGGATGCCAGAAAGGCGACCTTTATTACTCCTACGAAATTGATGGTGGTTCCCGGTTTGATCAATTCCATCGATATCTCCTATATGCTTACAGTTCTGATCTTTCTGTACCAGATGAAGTAGTCGTATATGATGCGGGTCACGAATATGGCCGTGAACATGCTGCAGATAATACCGATGCTCAGGGTGACGGCGAAGCCCTTGACGGGACCCGTTCCGAACTGGAACAGGACCAGCGCGGCGATCAGTGTCGTCACGTTCGCGTCGATAATGGTGATGAGTGCCTTCGAATACCCGCTGTCGATGGCGGCCCGGGGCGATTTCCCCAGTCGCAGTTCCTCCCGGATGCGCTCGAAGATGAGAACGTTCGCGTCAACGGCCATGCCGATGGTCAGGACGATACCGGCAATGCCGGGAAGGGTCAGCGTGGCCTTGAATGCCGCAAGAGCGCCCAGAATAAGAACGATGTTGAGGATCAGCGCGACATTCGCCACGATTCCGGAGTAGTTATAATAGATGACCATGAAAATGACGACCAGTATGGAACCGATGATGATCGACAGAAATCCCTTGTCGATGGAATCCTGGCCCAGCGAGGGACCCACCGTCCGTTCCTCGAGGATCGAAACAGGCGCGGGGAGTGCGCCGGCCCGCAGTACGATGGCCAGGTCCCGGGCTTCCTCCATAGTAAATATCCCGGTTATCTGAGCGTTCCCGCTCGGTATCCGTTCCTGGATGACCGGGGCTGAATGCACCACGTCATCGAGGACGATGGCAAGCCGTTTCTTGACGTTTTCCGCCGTTATCCGGTCAAAATCACGTGCTCCCTGAGAGTCGAACTTGATGGCCACGTAGGGTTCGCCGAACCTGTTGCTGATGGCCACCTTCGCGTCTTCAAGGGCCGCGCCGGTGAGAAGGGTCTTCTGCTTCAAGAGGTAAGGCGTCTTCGTGCGCCGGCCGGTGTCGCTGTTGATCCGATACCCGTAAACGATCTCGCTTCCCGGGGGGATATTGCCCCGCAGGGCCTCGTCGAGGCTGTGCTCGTCGTCGACCAGCTTGAATTCCAGAAGGGCCGTCTTCCCGATGAGGTTGATGGCACGCTCGGGGTCGCTGATGCCGGGGAGCTGGATCAGGATGCGATCTTTGCCCTGAGGTATGATCTCCGGTTCGGTCACCCCGAACTGGTCAACGCGGTTTCTGATGGTTTCAAGGCTCTGATCGACGGCGAATTTTTTTATGGATTCAGCCTGCTTGTCGTTGATCTTCAGGGAAAAGGTCTCTCTTCCGTCATGCGCCTCGGAGGAGATCACCGTCAATGCCGGAAAGCTGCTGTCCAGGACGGAAATGAAAAGGTCGCTCGCCTCCTTATCGGGGACTTCAAGGGTTATGGTCGTCCCGTTAACGCGGTCGAAATTTCTGAACTTCACCCGTTTTTTCATCAGAACTTCCTTCAGATCGTTGCCCACCCGCTCCGTTGCACTTTCGACGGCCTTATCCGTTTCCACTTCCAGGACCAGGTGCATGCCTCCCTGAAGGTCAAGGCCGAGGTGGATCTTGTCGGAGGGAAGATTGTTCTTCCAGAAGGACGGCAGGCTGTCAACGAACGAGGGTGTCAGATAGAAAAACGATACCACCACGATGACTATCGTGATGATGACCCTCCATTGAATGTTCTTGTCAAACATGGATCGTGATACCCCTTTCGAAAGGCTATTCTTTCGCCGCTTTCTGCGTGACGGCGGCAATATTGCCCCGTGATACCTTGACACGGACCTTGTCGGCTATTTCGAGCGTGACGACCTGCTCGGTGATGCCGGTGATCTTCCCGTGAAGACCGCCCGTGGTGACGACCATATCTCCATGCGTGAGAGTGTCTATCATTTCCTTCAACTGCTTTTGCCGTTTCTGCTGCGGGCGGATGAGAAGAAAATAGAATATGGCGAAGATGGCCACCATCACAATGATAAAGTGGACATCGGCACCCTGGTTCCCCGCACCGCCCTGTCCGGCGCTTCCCATTGCAAAAGCCAGGCTTGTCATCATATCGATCCTCCTTCCCGGAGTGTACCGGTCTGTACAGTATTATTCCCGCACCGGTTCCTGGTCTTGTACGCGTTCCCCGAATTCCTGCCGGAAACGCTCATACCGGTTACCCTCGATGGCCTCTCTGATCTGTTCCATGAGGCGCATGAAGTGACGGACATTGTGGATCGTATTCAAAATAATCGCCAGGATCTCCCTGGCGATATACAGGTGCCGTAAATAGGCCCGTGAATAATGTTTGCAGGTATAGCAATCACAATCCCCGTCAAGCGGCGCATCGTCCGTGCGGTAACGGGCATTTCTTATAGCAATCTTTCCCTGATTTGTAAATAACATTCCGTTTCTTGCGTTTCGCGTCGGCAGCACACAGTCGAACATATCGACGCCCCGGGCGACGCTTTCCACGATATCCTCCGGCGTTCCCACTCCCATGAGATACCGTGGCCTGTCGGCGGGCATCAGGGGCGCCGTATCGGCCACGACGGAACGCATGACCTCTTTCGGTTCCCCCACACTCAATCCACCGAGGGCGTAACCGTCGAACCCGATCTCCTGCAGTTCGTCGAGGGCATTTCGGCGCAGGTCGTCATACATGCCGCCCTGGATTATCCCGAAGAGCGCCTGGTCGGAGTTCTTCTGCGTTTCCCGGCAGCGGCGGGCCCAGCGAAGGGTCAGCTCAAGCGACCGCCGGGCATGGGCATGGTCCGCGGGGTAGGGAAGACATTCGTCGAGACACATCATGATGTCCGACCCGATGGCCTCCTGTATTTCAATGCATTTCTCGGGGCTCAGAAAATGAAGCGATCCGTCTATGTGTGACTGGAATTCGGCACCCTCCTCGGTCATTTTTCGCAGCGTGCTGAGGCTGTATATCTGAAATCCACCGCTGTCGGTCAGGATCGGCCCACGCCAGTTCATGAAATGATGCAGCCCCCCCAGGTCCCGGATCAGGGCATGACCGGGCCTGAGATAGAGGTGGTACGTGTTGCAGAGGATCATCTCCGCCCCCAGTTCCCGGACACGTTCCGGCGTCAGGGATTTCACCGTTCCCTGGGTCCCCACGGGCATGAAGACGGGGGTTTCCACTGTGCCATGAGGTGTCATTATCCTTCCCCGACGGGCCAGGGAGGTGGGGTCATCTTTTATGAGGTCGAAGGTCATACCGTTTCATTTCCAGTTAAAAAAAGTGGCAAAGCGACAAAGCGACAGAGTGGGAAACATGGAACATAAACTGCGGGAAGTGGAATGCATTATCATTCACATATCCTTCGTTTCCGTGCCACTTAATAACTTATGAACTCAAAATCCTCCATGTTTCATATAATGAGCATGCAGTCACCGTAACTGTAGAACCTGAACCGCTCTTCCACGGCGATGGTATAGGCCTTGCGGATCAGCTCCGTCCCGGCGAAGGCGCAGACCAGCAGAAAGAGCGATGACCGGGGGAGGTGAAAGTTCGTCAGGAGACGGTCGACCCGCTTGAACCGATATCCCGGATAAATGAACAGGTCCGTATATCCCCGGGAAGCCCGGAGCCTGCCGTTCCCGCCAGCACAGGTTTCGATCACCCTGGTCGATGTGGTCCCCGCGGCCGTCAGGCGGTGGGCGTCGCTGATCCGCCGGGCCGCCTCTTCAGAGAGTTCGAAATACTCCCGTTCCATCCGGTGCTCTTCTATCCGCTCGGATGTGATGGGAAGAAAGGTCCCGTATCCCACATGCAATGTAACGGGAACGATGCCGGTGCCTCCATCCCTGAGCGCGGCGAGGAGATCCTCGGTGAAATGGAGTCCCGCCGTGGGTGCCGCCACCGAACCCGGTCGCTGTGCATAGACGGTCTGGTAGCGTTCGCGGTCACCCCCCTCGAACAGGGATTCGCCCTTTCGCCGTCTTATATAGGGGGGAAGTGGCGTTCGTCCATGCCGTTCGATGAAATGCGGAAAATCGGTTACCCCCTGAAAGGCGACCGTCCATTTCTTCTCTGAGACGCGGTCACGAACTTCCGCCCAGGGCCCCCCTTCAAAATTGATCCTTGTTCCCGGTCTGACCCGTTTCGCTGGTTTGAGCAGGACCTCCCATGTTTCAGGTGTCTCCAGTTTCGTGAGAAGCAGGATCTCTATCGAGGCCCCCGTTTCCTTCGTTCCCGTCAATCGTGCAGGGATCACGCGGGAATCATTGATGACAAGCGTATCGTCATTGCCGAAATATTCTACAATATCATAAAAATGACGGCATGTTACCGTTCCTTCACTCCTGTTTATGACCATCATCCGTGAATGGGCCCGCTCGGCCGCGGGATGCTGAGCTATCAGTGAATCGGGTAGTTCGTAATAAAAACTGTCTGTTTTCATGGGTACCTTTGATGCCTCCGTCGCAGCCGTAAGACCGAAGAGGTTGGGACGGCTCTGTAAAAAACTTGAAGCGCAAGGCGAAAACACCGAGGTTGCTCTGATCTCCCCGAATATGCCTCGCAACAACGAGGAATGAAACATGAAGAAGCATCCGGATTTTTACGAAGTCGTCAAGTTGTGGGAGATAATCAGAATTGCCGGGGAATGTCAATACATAAATCGGGCCGTTTCCGGAAGAATAATGGTATGTTGGGTTCTCTTCGGGAAAAGATGAACGGGCCTGATTATTAAGTGTTCCGACGAGGGTCCGCTTTATGATATATAGAGTGGAAGGTACTTTGCCGGAACTTCTTCGAACGGCAGGCCGTAAAAACTGACAGGAACGCACGCAGCACGGTATTATCGGGCGGATAACCATATGAGGTGTACGGGTGATTTCCGGCTGGGAACCAGGATATATCTGGCCGGTTTTTCGATAGTATTTCTTATTTTTTTCATTCTCGACGCGAGCTGCCTTTCAGCTCCTGTATCGCGGCAGCGGGCCCTGCTTGTGGCCGAAGAATTTCTTGCCGACCATCATAAACAGTATGGCTCCTGGGGTGAAGCACCGGCCGGGAGGATCTACCTCTGTGAGGAAATAACCTGCCAGGATCTTCTTGTAGCCTATAATTTCAGGACCTCTCCCCGGGGACATATACTTGTTCCCCGCTGGGATGAATTCAGCCCCGTCCTGCTCTATTCGACCACATCGGAATTCGACCCGGAACGGGTATCGGATCCCCGTTCCATAGAATCATGGATCATCCCGGAATTGTATGCCGCTTACCGGGATATGCAAGGAAAGCGACAGGAGATCGATAAGACCATCGATTACCGCCGGACCAGAGTGGCGCGGGCATGGGGTCGACTGGACAAGGTTACTGAATATATTTCCGACGAAGAGACCAATGGAGAGAAAGCAGATACGTTGATACAGGTAGGGCCACTGTTGAGCACCGCCTGGGACCAGGATTATCCCTATAATATCTTCTGCCCCATCGATGCCAATGGGTGCCAGTGCATCACGGGATGTGTCGCCACTGCCCAGTCGCAGGTCCTGAAATACTGGAACTGGCCCGACAGGGGAGAGGGAAGTCATTCATACCTGTGGGATTCGAATTATGATGGACAACCGGATACAGAGCTCTCGGCGGATTTTTCAGCGCGTACCTATGACTGGGAGCAGATGCCGGACCATCTGACGGTCGACAGTTCAGACATCGAAAAGGAGGCCGTGGCCCGTCTTATCGCAGACGTGGGCATTGCCGCCGACATGGATTACGGCTGTTCCAGTTCAGGAAGTTATGCCTATGGCGATGAAGTCTTCGACGAATATTTCAGGTATCAGGAAATTACCGCGGCAACAAACCGTCATTACCGGGACGATTATGATGCCGCCTCCTTTTTCAACCTTTACAGGACTGAGTTCGATGCCGTTCCGCCCCGGGTTGTGGTCCTGTCCATCTGGGTGGCCCGTCCGGGCAGGGGTGGTCATGAAGTGGTCGCTGATGGCTATCAGATCGGCGATACCAACAGGATTCATATAAACCTCGGTTGGTCGGGATCCTATGACGGTTTTTATGACGTGACATACAACTTTACGACAGGGTCCTATACCTGGGATGCAAGTACTCAGGTAATAGTCACGAATATCATGCCTGATGCAGCCGTCATCCAGGCCGAGGCGGGCACGGGAGGTTCCATAGAACCCGCCGGCATGGTCTCTCTTGCAGAAGGGACCGATCAAACCTTTACGATTGCGGCCAATGAAGGCTACGAGGTTTCGGATGTGATCGTGGACGGCGGTTCTCTGGGGCCCGTGACATCCTATACCTTTGAAAGCGTTACCGGTACTCATACTGTCTATGCCTTCTTCGCCCTTCAGACGTTCATGATCGAGGCAAGCGCCGGTTCCGGCGGCAGCATCAGCCCCGAAGGGCATGTCATCGTAACAACCGGCTCTGATCAGAGCTTTTCGATCACGCCCGAAACGGGGTATCACATCGACGATGTAGTGGTCGACGGTGCGTCGGTGGGGCCCGTGACGTCCCATACCTTCGTGAACGTGACGGAGGATCATACCATTGAGGCGACCTTTGCCGTTAACGTCTATACTATTACGGCATCGGCCGGTGCGGGAGGGGGCATCAGCCCGAGCGGCATCGTTCCCGTTGAACATGGTTCGGACAGGGTCTTTACCATGACGCCCGATGAGGGATTTCATATTTCCGATGTTCTTGTCGACGGTATATCGGCAGGTACGGGAACAACCTATACCTTTGCCTCTGTATCCGCGAACCATACTATTCATGTCGATTTTGACAATCTCGCGCCTGTAGCGGACGCGGGAGATGATGAAACGGTTCCCGAAGGCACGCAAGTGACCCTCGATGGTTCCGGTTCATACGACCCGGACGGAACGATTGTCTCAAGCTTCTGGGAATGTGTCGAAGCCTCTCAGGGGTCGGAGATACTGCTTGCTGATGAGCATAGCCTTCAGCCATCTTTCACGGCACCCGCCGTGGGACCCGATGGAGAGCTTCTTACCTTCCGTTTGACGGTTACCGATGACGGCGGTGCCACCGATCGGGATGAGTGTGTCATAACGGTATCCTGGGTCAACGAGCCGCCGGTGGCGGATGCGGGAGCG